>SFPH01000051.1 GCA_004552115.1 Bacteroidales bacterium | reverse complement strand
CGTATATTTTGACACTGGCAGCAGCAGGCGCATTGATTCTTTCGGGCTGCACTGACAATAGTTACATGGAACTGGACAAGGGCAGCAATGACCTTACCCTGAATTCAGACATCACCGAGATCGCGCTGCAGGAAATCAATTCTTCAGCGACTGCCATCAATCTCGAATGGAGCACCGGACACAACTTCAAGTCAGGAAACAAGATTTACTACACATTGGAGATTGCTCCGGCAGGTTCCGACTTCTCGGAAGCATACGTTGCGGTGGACAACGAGACTCAGGTCTATAAATGGAGCAAGACCGTTGAAGAGTTCAACGACATCCTCCGCAGCAACTTCGGAAAAGCATCTCAGTCATACCAGGCAAGGGTAAGGGCTACTGTTCCGGACTATGACGAGATTCAGGAATCGGCAGTGGAGTTCAGCGCTTCCACCTACGAGCCTGTCACGAAGACCCTGTACATCATCGGCGATGCCGCCCCTAACGGATGGTCTGCAGACAATGCGGCAGAGATGACACGCACATCCAACGGAGTATTCACCTGGCAAGGCAACATGAAAGAAGGCAACTTCAAGTTCATCACCACGCTGGGACAGTTCCTTCCTTCATACAACAAAGGCCTGGACGGCAAGCTCATTTACAGAGCCAGCGATGACGATCCGGATGAACCGTTCCACATTGATGAGGCCTATACATACAAGATTGACGTGAACCTCCTCACCGGAGAGATTTCTTGGAACAAGAGCGAAGCCGAGACTCCTGCCTATGACAATCTTTACCTTGTCGGAAACATGACAGGCTGGGGCTTCGAGGCAATGCAGAGAGATATTCTCGACCCGTTCCTGTTCAGGATGGGAAGATACTTCGAGCAGGGAGGAGAATTCAAGTTCGGAACCTCCAACGGCAACTGGGAGAATATGCTCAAGGCAACAACCCCGAATGCATCCATCACAGAGACTTCAATGGAGTTTGTAAGCGGGTTCGATCCCGACAACAAGTGGGTCATGAAAGACGAAGAAATCGGGAAAGCTTACAAGATCTGCGTGGACATCCGCAAAGGCAAAGAGCGCATGATGATGCGAGAGTTCGTTCCTTACGGATGCATCTACCTCATCGGCAGCGCATGCTCGGCAGGCTGGGATATTTCGAATGCCCTTCCGATGAATGTCGATGATTCAAATCCATATATCCTCACCTGGGAAGGAGCGCTTGACAAAGGAGAACTCAAGTTCACCTGCGACAAGAGGTCAGACTGGGGCGGAGCATGGATGCTTGCAGACGAAGACGGCAAGAGCCCGACCGGCCAGCAGGAAAGACTTCTCTTCGTCGACAAGGCCGATGAGTGGTTCAAATCACAGTACCTTGAAATCGGAGTGGGTGACATTGACCGGAAATGGCAGATTCCTTCCGCAGGAACTTATTCCATCACTCTGGACCAGCTTAATGAAACCGTCACCATCATCAAGAAATGACAAGACAGACGTTTGCAGCATTAGTACTCAGCACCGCCTTCGCGCTCTCATGCACGAGGGGCGGTGCTCCTGATAATTCCTCAGGCGGGAACAATGATGAAATCATTTCCGAAGTTACTGAGGTAACGGAAGTGACATCATCCATTTCCATGAATATCTCCACGGACAAATCCATTTACAAGCCCGGAGAAACTGTGACTTTCACCGCAGACAACATGCCTTCAGGCGCAAAGATCAGATACCGGCACAACGACGAAACGGTTCTCATCCAGGATGCCTCCTCGGCGACCTGGCAATGGACGGCCCCGTCGGAGGATTTCACAGGATATCTGGTGGACATATTCATTGAAAGTGAAAAAGGCGAGCTCATCTACGGTACCATTGCCGTGGATGTCTCAAGCGACTGGACCAGATTCCCGCGCTACGGCTTCGTCGGCGACTTCGACAGCTCCAAGCTTGAAGAAGGAGTCATCGAGGCGGAGATGGATTTCCTGAGAAGATGCCACATCAACGGCATCCAGTTCTATGATTGGCACAACAAGCACCACTGGCCACTCGGTGGAACAATGGAACGGATTGATGAGGTATATAATGATATTGCCAACCGGCTGGTTTATTCCGAAGTCCTGAAGAAGTACATCAAAGTGCAGCATGACTACGGCATGAAATGCATGTTCTACAATCTCTGCTACGGAGCGCTGGATGATGCCGCCGCGGACGGAGTCAAGGAAGAATGGTACATTTTCAAGGGAGCGAACCGGACCGACAAGGATTTTCACGGCCTTCCGGACAGCTGGAAGAGCAATATATTCCTGCTGGACCCCGGCAATGAGCAGTGGCAGGAGTATCTGGCAGAACGGAACAGGGAGGTTTACACCCACTTCGATTTCGACGGATTCCACATTGACCAGCTGGGCTACAGAGGCGACCGCTACGACTGGAACAGCAACATTGTCAACTTCCCTAAAAGCTACGCCTCATTCATAAAGGCGATGAAGAATGCCCATCCGGACAAGACTCTGGTAATGAATGCTGTAGGAAGCTATGGCGCATCCCAGATTGCCGGCACCGGCTGCATGGGATTCCTCTACAACGAATGCTGGGAATATGAATCGGAATTCAAGGACCTGTACAATATCGTCAAGGCCAATGACTCCTACAGTTCAAACACGCTCAACACCGTATTTGCGGCATACATGAACTATGGATGCGACAACAGGGAATTCAACATCCCGGGGGTCCTGCTCACAGATGCTGTGATGTTCGCAATCGGAGGATCGCATCTTGAACTGGGAGACCACATGCTCTGCAGGGAATATTTCCCGTACAAGGGCGTTACGATGAGCGAGGCGCTGCGCACCCAGATTGTAAGATATTACGATTTCATGACTGCGTACCAGAATCTGCTCAGGGGCGAAAGCACTGCCGCACAGATAAGTGTCGACGTGGCCTATACCGGCAGCTCGAAGAATGTCAAGATAGCCCAGTGGCCGCCTCAGCAGGGGAAGATCACGACTTTTGCGAAGCAGACTGACGGCAGGCAGGTTATCCACATGCTGAATTTCCTTTCTGCGGAAAGCCTCTCCTGGAGAGATTACAACGGAAACATGGTGGAACCGAGACTTGTAAACTCCATACCTGTGGAAATCAAGACGAACAAGACCATCCGGAAAGTCTGGGTTGCAAGCCCTGACAAACATGCCGGAGCGCCTGTCGAACTTGCTTTCAGGCAGACTGCGGAGTCCGTAAGCTTCACTGTCCCTTCCCTTAAATACTGGACAATGATCGTATTGGAGTAAACATGAAAAGATTATTTACAGTAATCCTCATCAGCCTGATAAGCGCTGGAAGTGTTCTTGCAGACACGGTATTCTCAAAGGATGGCAGCAGCGTCAGATTCATCTCTGATGACGGTGCCGTGCTCGAACTCAAGATGTGCAGTCAGTCAGTCGTCAGGGTCAGGTTTGCTCCGGACGGAGTCATGGAGGATGAAAGGAAATCCTATGCCGTCGGGAACGATGACCTCAGCCCGTTCGAGGTGAATGTCAATGAGCAGGCGGCCTGCTACGAGATCTTCACCGACAAGCTGAGAATCAGGATTGACAGGAGCCCGTTGAAACTCCAGATATTCGACAAATATCAGAAGCTCCTTTTCAGCGACTGTGCAGACAGGGGACGTTCAGTCGAGGGTTCCAGGAAAGTCGAGTACAAGATTCTCAGGAGAGATGAACATTTCTTCGGCCTCGGAGAGAAGACGGGAAAACTTGACCGCAGGGGTGAACAATACAAGATGTGGAACAGCGACAAGCCATGCTACAGCATTGTGGAAGACCCCCTGTACAAAAGCATTCCTTTTTTCATGAGCAACTACCACTACGGCATTTTTCTGGACAACACCTACAAGACCGAATTCAAATTCGGAACCGAAAGCCGCGACTGGTACAGTTTCGAGGTCCCTGACGGAGAGATGGCCTATTATTTCATCTTCGGAAGCGATTTCAAGGAAATCATCGGTCAGTACACCCTGCTTACCGGCAAACCCATAATGCCACCGAAATGGGCATTGGGATTTTCCCAGTGCAGGGGACTTCTTACCAATGAAAAACTCACTTATGAGATTGCCCGGGGATATAGGGAAAGAGGCATTCCCTGCGATGTCATATACCAGGACATAGGATGGACTGAATACCTTCAGGACTTCGAATGGCGCAAAGGCAACTACACCAATCCGCGCAAGATGCTTTCCGACCTGGACTCCATGGGCTTCAAGGTAATACTGTCACAGGACCCTGTCATTTCAAAGGCGAATGCAAGGCAATGGGAAGAGGCTGACAGCCTGGGCTACTTCGTGAAGGATGTCCGGACAGGCAAGAGCTATGACATGCCATGGCCTTGGGGCGGGGACTGCGGAGTCGTGGATTTCACCAATCCTGAAGTGGCAGCATGGTGGGGAGCATACCAGCAGAAACCTCTGGACGACGGTGCGGCCGGGTTCTGGACTGATATGGGAGAGCCGGCCTGGAGCAACGAAGAGTCCGTCGAAAGGCTCTACATGCAGCACCACGACGGCATGCATTCGGAGATCCACAATGTTTACGGCCTCACCTGGGACAAAGTCGTCAAGGAGCAGTTCGAACTCCGCAATCCAGACAGAAGAGTGTTCCAGATGACCAGGGCAGCATATGCAGGTCTTCAGAAATACACCTTTGGCTGGACCGGTGACAGTGGATGCGCCGAAGGGGTCACCAAGGGCTGGGCGCAGATGGAGAACCAGATTGCCGTCCTGCTTTCGGCAGGCCTGGGACTCATCCCGTTCACGACCACGGACATTTCCGGCTACTGCGGCGATATCGACGATTATCCGGAAATGGCGGAACTTTATGTGAGATGGGTACAGATGGGTGCATTCAACCCTATCAGCCGGATTCACCATGAAGGGAACAACGCCGTGGAGCCGTGGCTGTTCGGAGAGGATGCGGAAAAGTATGTCAAGGATGCCATTTCATTGAAATACTCCCTCCTGCCTTACATTTATACCTATGCCCGGGAAGCTCACGACACAGGACTTCCGCTCATGCGTGCCATGTTCCTGGAATATCCCAATGACAGTCAGACATTCTCCACCGACAATCAATTCATGTTCGGGGAGGAGCTGCTGGTTGCCCCGGCAGTAAAGAAAAACGCCAAGAAGAGAAATGTCTATCTTCCTGAAGGTGAATGGATTGACTTCAATGACATGAAGACCGTTTATGATGGCGAGCAGTGGATCAGCGTCGATGCTCCTCTGAGCAGGATACCGATGTTCGTCAGAAAGGGAAGCATCATTCCAAGGATGCCGGTTATGGACTACACCCGTCAGAAGTCTGTATATCCGGTCAGATTCCAGATATTCCCTGCAGATGAAGGAGAGAGTGCCGGCTTCAGCCTCTATGAGGATGACGGCGAGAGTCTCGGATATCTCCGGGATGAGTTCATCCGGACAGATGTCAGCTGCAGGAGCCTTGAAAAGGGATTTGAAATCGAGCTGGCAGAACGTGTCGGAAAAGGCTATCAGGTTCCCGGCCGGAGAAATTTCATCTTTGAAGTCCACACAGACAAGGCATTGAGAAAAATTGCCATTGACGGCAAGACTGTCGGCAGGACCAGTGAGGAGAAGCTAACCGGAGAGGCTGAAACGGATTTCTCAAAGGCAGTATCATCTATTGACAGGAAATCGGGAATATATCTCGTAAGGATTCCCGACGATGGCGGAAAACATATAATAACACTTTATGAATAAGTTAGTTACAGGCATTTGTGCCGCAGCCTTGCTCATTGGCTGCACAAATGGGGAAAACAGTCAGATTACTGACGTCAATACACTTTCATCTCCGGATGGAAAGCTCGAGATGAGCTTCCACCTGACCGGGGACGGCACGCCGGAATACACGCTCGACTATGACGGCAGGCCAGTCATACTGAACTCGGGAATGGGTTTCGAGCTGCGCGGAGTGCTGAAAGCACAGAAAATAGATTACAATGCAGACGGGACCGTCTCCAAATCAGACTGGAAACCTTGCGAATCGCTGCACGACGGATTCGCGGTGGAAAGTGTCGAGAGGAGTTCGCATGATGAGACCTGGACCCCTGTATGGGGTGAGGAAGATTCCATACGCAACCATTACAATGAATTGGCTGTCAATCTGGTACAGGCATCTACAGAAAGGAGGCTTGTCATCAGGTTCCGCCTCTTCAATGACGGACTCGGCTTCCGCTATGAGTTCCCTTCACAGAAGAATCTCAACTATTTCGTGATCAAGGAAGAGCTCACACAGTTCGCCATGACCGCAGACCATACGGCCTGGTGGATTCCAGGAGACTACGACACTCAGGAGTACAACTACACCCAGTGCCGTCTCAGCGAGATTTCAAAGCATTTCAAAGAGGCTCTCACCGGCAATGATTCCCAGACTCCGTTCTCCGTAAACGGAGTGCAGACATCCCTCCAGCTCCGTACGGACGAGGGATTGTACATAAACATCCACGAGGCCGCTCTCGTCAACTATCCCTGCATGCATCTGGACCTGGACCCTGCCAACCCTGCCACCCTCACTTTCACCTCGCATCTGACTCCAGATGCGCAAGGATGGAAAGGCCGTATGCAGACCCCTTGCAAAACGCCATGGAGGACCATTCAGGTGGCCCCTAGCGCAACAGCGCAGCTTGCATCGAGGATGATACTCAACCTCAACGAACCCTGCGCCCTTGAGGATGTCTCGTGGATTCATCCGGTGAAATATGTCGGGGTATGGTGGGAGATGATTTCCGGGAAAGGCTCCTGGAACTATACCGATGACTTCTCTTCAGTAAAACTCGGAGAGACGGACTATTCCCGGAGCACCCCTAACGGGAGGCATTCCGCGAACAATGCCAATGTCAGACGTTATATTGATTTTGCCGCGGAGCACGGTTTCGACGAGGTCCTCGTGGAAGGATGGAATGAAGGCTGGGAAGACTGGGCGAACTGCAATAAAGACTATGTCTTCGATTTCATTACGCCATATCCGGATTTCGACATCAAGGCCCTGAACGACTATGCCCATTCCAAAGGGGTGAAACTTCTCATGCACCATGAGACCTCAGCCTCCGCAAGGAACTATGAAAGGCATATGGAAGAGGCATACCGGCTCATGAACAGATATGGTTATGATGCGGTAAAGAGCGGCTATGTCGGGGACATTCTTCCGCTCGGAGAACATCACTACAGCCAGTGGCTCATAAACCACTATCTCTACGCCGTCACCGAAGCCGCCAGGCATCACATAATGGTCAATGCCCACGAAGCCGTAAGGCCGACCGGACTGTGCCGCACCTATCCTAATCTGGTCGGCAATGAATCTGCGCGAGGCACTGAATATCAGGCATTCGGAGGAACACCTCCATCTCATGTCACCGTTCTGCCATTCACCCGCCTGAACGGTGGCCCGATGGACTTTACCCCGGGAATTTTCGTCATGGACCTGGCTTCCGCCACAGGCGGCAGAAACACCTCATGGGTCAATGCGACGATTGCCAACCAGCTCGGTCTTTATGTCACGATGTACTCCCCTCTCCAGATGGCGGCAGACTATCCGGAACACTATGAGCAATTCATGGATGCATTCCAGTTCATAAAAGATGTCGAAGTGGACTGGCGCAGGTCAGAATATCTTCTGGCAGAGCCCGGCGACTACATTGTGACAGCCCGTCAGGGAAAGAAGAGCGGAAAGTGGTTCATGGGAGGCGTTAACGATGAGAACGCAAGGACATTGTCCGTTCCTCTGTCATTCCTGGAGAATGGCAAGACCTATGAGGCAACCATCTATGCAGATGCATCAGATGCGCATTACAGGAACAACCCTCAAGCCTATACCATCACGGGAAGGACTGTCACATCCTCGGATTCCCTTGAGATTTTCATGGCTCCGGGCGGAGGATTCGCAGTCAGCTTCGCCGAACAGAAATAAATCCGTATTATTGCAAAAGGGGCTGGCCATCAGGTCAGTCCCTTTATGATTTGTGTCACCTTCCCGACTACTCGGAAAGTATCTTGTTCTGCTCCTGCACGGACTCGTCGTGGATAGCCGTGAAGAGCTTGGCGATGAAGTCGGCTGAGAGGCCGTAGGCCTTGGCCTTCTCC
>SFPH01000050.1 GCA_004552115.1 Bacteroidales bacterium | reverse complement strand
AATCTTGCGGGAAATGACGGATGCGATATACAGCCCTGCCGTTCCGAGGAATATCCATCCAAGGTCAGGAGGCCGCATTATTCAGTTCTGGACAAGAAACTGGTCAAGGACACCTTCGGGGTGAAGATTCCGCATTGGCGGGCCTCGCTCGCCGAAGTGATTCGCAGAATGGAAAAAGGTGATTGAGATTTGGACTCAACCACCTTTTTCATTTTCCGCAGGCCTGATTATTTCACTTCCGGAAGTTTTGCCAGACTTGCCGCAATGTCCTCGTCGGTCGGAATGACATCCGACATTGTGCCGTCATTGAAACTTTCGTAGGCCTTGAGGTCGAAATATCCGGTGCCGGTAAGGCCGAATACGATGGTCTTGGCCTCTCCGGTCTCCTTGCATTTCAATGCCTCGTCGATAGCTGCCCTGATGGCGTGGCTGCTCTCAGGTGCAGGAAGCGTGCCCTCCACCCTGGCGAACATCTCGGCAGCCTCGAATACAGAGGTCTGCTCCACAGCCCTTGCCTCCATCAGTCCGTCGTGGTAGAGCTGGGAGAGAATAGTGCTCATTCCGTGGAACCTGAGTCCGCCTGCGTGGTTGGCTGACGGGATGAACTGGCTTCCGAGGGTGTACATCTTGGCCAGCGGGCAGATCATTCCGGTATCGCAGAAATCGTAGGCGAACTTGCCCCTCGTGAAGCTCGGGCAGGATGCCGGCTCAACGGCAATGATCCTGTAGTCTGCCTCGCCCCTCAGCTTCTCGCCCATGAACGGGCTGATGAGGCCTCCCAGGTTGGAGCCGCCGCCTGCGCAGCCGATGATGATGTCCGGCTTGATGCCGTATTTGTCCAATGCGGCCTTGGTCTCGAGACCGATGATTGTCTGGTGAAGGAGGACCTGGTTGAGGACTGATCCGAGCACATATCTGTAGCCTTCATTGCTCACGGCAGCCTCCACAGCCTCTGAGATAGCACATCCGAGACTTCCGGTCGTGTCGGGGAACTCCTCGAGAAGCTTGCGGCCGACATTGGTGGTCATGCTCGGGGAAGGGGTTACCTGCGCGCCGTATGTGCGCATTACCTCGCGGCGGAACGGCTTCTGCTCGTAGGAACATTTCACCATGAATACCTTGCAGTCCAGGCCGAAATATGCGCAGGCCATACTCATTGCGGTTCCCCACTGACCGGCTCCGGTCTCCGTGGTCACTCCTTTCAGGCCCTGCTTCTTGGCATAATAGGCCTGTGCGATGGCGGAGTTGAGCTTGTGGCTTCCCGAGGTATTGTTCCCCTCGAACTTGTAGTAGATTTTTGCCGGGGTTCCGAGCGCCTTCTCGAGGAAGTAGGCCCTTACGAGAGGGGAAGGACGGTACATCTTGTAGAAGTTCTGGATTTCTTCCGGGATGTCGAAATATGCTGTGTCATTGTCAAGTTCCTGCCTGCAGAGTTCCTCGCAGAATATCGGGGAGAGCTCCTCCAGGGTTAGCGGCTTGCCGGTACCCGGGTTGAGAAGGGGAGCAGGCTTGTTCTTCATGTCTGCCCTGACATTGTACCATTGTGTAGGGATTTCATTCTCGGCGAGATAAATCTTGTAAGGAATTTGCTTTTCCATGATTTTGAGGCTTTATTTGTTAATATTCGGTTGTTTCTGAATGTGCAGTCAAAAAAGAAAGGTTCCCGTCGCAGCTGCGGCAGGAACCTCTATGTATCACTATGCATACAAAACGGTGCTGACCTCCTACGACTCATTGAGCTGTAACAGGCGCCACCACCAGGTATTGTTGCAAGTAAATCCCATTTCTTTTTCGTTTGCGGTGTGCAATTTAGAGATAGTTTTATAATAATCCAAGACTTTTTTGAAAAAAGTTGGTAACTTTGCCGCCCATGAAAACAGATTATACCTCTATAAAGGCGGTTGTGTTCGACGCCGATGATACGCTCTGGAGCAATGAGCCACTTTTCCGCGCCGCTGAGCAGGAATTCTATGATACTCTCGCCGATTTCGGGGAGAGAGACTGGCTCGCATCCGAACTCTTCCGGACCGAGATGGCCAATATGGCGGAACTCGGTTACGGGGCCAAGGCCTTCATCATCTCGATGGTGGAGACTGCGGTCAGAATAAGCGGCGGCAAGGTTGACGCAGCCAGGATACAGAAACTGGTGGACGCCGGGCGAAGAATCATGAGGAATCCTTCCACGCCATTGCCAGGGGTCGTGGACACATTGACAAGGCTCAGGGAATCAGGCAGATACAAAATGGTTCTCCTGACCAAGGGAGAACTTCTCGGCCAGGAGCTGAAAATTGACAGGTCGGGTCTGAGACCATATTTCGACCTGGTGGATATTGTCTCTGAAAAGGTTCCCGAGGTTTATTCAGATCTGTGTGCCAGGCTGGGCGTCACCCCGTCCGGGCTTCTGATGGTGGGCAATTCCTTCAAATCCGACATTGACCCTGTCCTCAGAATAGGCGGCAGGGGCATTTACATACCGGCCGAACAGACATGGCAGCACGAAATCGTGGATGAATACGAGCATCCGTCCCTTCTGCGTGCCGATGATATCAGGACTGTGGCAGAGGTTCTGCTCTGAAATCAGCCTGCAGCATATCCTTTCGGTGCAGGGACACCCCTAGCAGAGTGCGCTGAAAGATGGCCTGAACCCCTCCCTGATGGCTCCGGCAAATAATGACATCACTTCCTCAGTCGTGTAGCCGAAGAACCTTGTCCCGATGTCTACCATGCAGTTCACTTCCTTGATATCCAGCTTGTTGTCACTCATTACGAGGTCCACGACGAATCTGAAGAGGGCCGGCTTCATGTCCGGTCTGAGGTTCAGGATTTCAGAAAGCGACCGGGTGAAGATTTCTACAGGATTTGCCTTTGCCACCTCGTCCAGAACGTCCTTCGGGAAGAGATGGAAAGAGGAAATGGTCTGGAGAATCTGCTCGACTTCCTGCTGTGACACGTTGCCGTCGGCATTGGCGATGATTAGGCCGGCGGCGGAGATGAAATATGGCAGTTTCATATCCACCTCCTCAGTCCTGATTCTTGCCATTGCGGATATCAGGCTGCTCATTATCCCGTCAAGCTCCTCCTGGGAAGAGGAATAGGCGAATGCGGCCAGAGCCTCCACCCTGAGGGCATCCAGAGGGTGGTCGTGATTGCTGAGACTCAGGACATTGCCCTCTGTCACGTGGCGGAGAGTCTCTCGGTTGTGACGGATGAAGGCGTGTACGTCAATGTTCATCCCCTTCAGGTTAAGACCTGAATGCATCTTGAAGAATGCGGACACGCAGGTCGCCAGATCTCCGACTGCGAGGAAGCCGTACCTGTCCGCCACCAGTTCGCAGAGCTGCTGCCAGAAGTTCACCTTCAGCCTCATCAGGAGAGGAGACATCCCCTCCAGGTCAGGATAGACGAATCTTATGAGCTTGTTCAGCCTGTCGTTGCCGTCAATCTGATGCCCGAGTTCGTGACCTACCACGAATTTCAGCTCATCTTCGGACATCATCTCAATCAGGGCCGAGTTCAGGTCAATGATGAGAGGCCTGCCCTTGGTCGTGCCGAAATATGTGCAGGCATTGATCTGGGGTGAATTCGTGATATAGAACTCCACTTCCCGCTCAAATCCTAGATTCTGCCTCACTTCCTCAAGGACTGAATACAGGCGCGGCATCACCTCAGGCTCGATCCTGAGTTTGGTGACTGCAAGATGGGCCCTCATGGCGGAATCATCGAATTCCATCGCCCCGGTGTATTCCATCACCTGGTCGATCACGTCCCCTTCCAGTGCATCGTGAATCTGGGCTGCGAGGGCCTTCTCCTGTTTCAGCTGCGGGTCGAATCTGTATCTCATTTCAGAGGGATGTTGAGGTCCTTGTAATTCCTGGTGGCCACCACCTTGCCTTCCCCGTTGAAGTCATATACTGAGAATGAACCGTCAGCGTGGTGGACTATGCTGGTTCCGGCCTGTTTCCCGGCTCTGTATTCCCCGTATTCAACATTGCCGTTCTTGTAATAGTACACCCCGAAGCCTTCCCGGTCGTCATTCTTCCACATTCCGTTGTAGACATCCCCGTTGGAATAGTGATATATGCCGAGTCCGGACATCTTTCCATTCTCGAAACCGCCTTCGTACCAGCTGCCGCTCGGCCAGGTATATTTGCCCTGACCTGTCCTGGAGCCATTTTCGAAAACTCCTTCATACACGTCGCCACTGTCCCATACCATCCTTCCGAATCCGTGGTACTGTCCATCTTTCAGCGGCCCTTCGTAGTAGCCTCCGTTGAATGCCTTTCTGGTGACATTGGAGGCAGGATCCGGAGACGCCTCTCCCTTGAATATCCTTATTGCCTCCTCGAGACTCATTGAAGGAAAACTGCACCAGTTCCCGATGTTCTGCCAGAGTTTAACTTCCTCCTCAACGGCTTTTCCGTCAGCGCAGATGATTGTGCCCAGACAGGCACAGACCTCTCTTTTCTGCTCATCGTCCATGTCGTCCAGAATTCTGCACGCGTCGAAAAACTTCATCGTGTCAACTTCTTCCAGCATTGTCTTGAGTTCGTCGCTGGTCACGCCGAAAGCCTGGAGCTCAGTGGAGATGATCTGATATTCGCTTTCTGTTGCCTCGCCGTCGGCCTTGGCGATGTCAAAGGCCATTTTCACCATTGCGGTGAGCTGCTTGATTGAAAGGTTCATATTGCGTTTATGTTTTGTTGTTGATGGAATATGCCTGAATCAGAGTCTGTTGTAGTCCGGAGAGAAAGTATCCCCGTATTCCGGGTCGCCTTTCTCGAATCCTCTCTTCAGCCATCTCACGCGCTGCGCGGATGTGCCGTGGTTGAATGAGTCCGGAACCGCATAGCCCCTGGCCTGCTTCTGGAGATAGTCGTCTCCGATGCGTGAGGCTATTGCAATGCCCTCCTCAATGTCACCGGGCTCAAGTGAGTTGAACATCTCGTTGTCATGATGTGCCCACACGCCGGCGTAGAAGTCAGCCTGGAGCTCAAGCCGTACGCTTATTTTGTTGGATTCGGCCTGCGAGGAGGCCTGGCTCATCGCCGTGTGTGCCTGCCTCAGGGTGCCGAGAAGGTTCTGTACGTGGTGTCCAACTTCGTGTGCGATGACATATGCGTAGGCGAAATCGCCTGCAGTGCCGAATTCCTTTTTCATTGATGTGAAGAACGACAGGTCCAGATAGACGGACTTGTCCGCCGAACAGTAGAACGGGCCTGTGGAAGCTGTCGCCCCGCCGCATCCTGACTGGACGCTTCCGGAGAAGAGGACCAGTGTCGGAGGCTCGTAGCGCAGACCCATCTGCTTGAATATATCCGTCCAGACATCCTCGGTGCCCGCCAGAATCTGCTTTGCAAAAGTTGCGAGTTCTTCTTCCTCCGCTGTGGGGGTGTAGGTCTCCGAGTATCCTTCTCCTGTGCTGACCATATTGAGCACCTCAAGCGGATTTCCGCCCATGAGCAATGTTATCAGGCCTATCACGATTACTCCTCCGATGCCGATTCCGGCAGCCTTGCCGCCTTTGCCGCGTATGTCCCTGACATTCCCGCTGACACGTCTTCCGTCTAGTCTCATTCTTTATAGATTAAGGTTGTTCCGTAGGGCGAAACAGATTAACTGACCAGTTTTTCCAAATGTATGAATTTGAACCAATATTTGCAAATAAATGCGTATATTCGCTTCCCCAAAAACATATCATTATGGTAAAGCATATTATACTGTGGACACTCAGGAGCGAGCTGCCCGAAGACGAGAAGAATAGCGTGAAGGCCGGAATCAAGGCTGGCCTGGAGTCCCTGAAAGGCGTAGTTCCGGGGCTGGTTGATGTAAATGTTGTCATTGACGGACGTCTCGCCTCGTCCAATGCCGATGTGATGCTGGACTGCACACTGGAGTCCGAGGAGGCTCTGAAGGCCTATGCCGTGCATCCTGCCCACGTCGCCGTCGCCGACAGCAAGATTCGGCCATATACTTCAGTGCGCTCATGTCTGGACTTTGAAATCTGATCGTTGGACAGTTATGGATAGAAGAAAATTTCTGGAACTCTCCGCTTCCGGGCTGTTCCTGTCCGGGCTTTCTCCCGAGATTCTTGCAATGCACTCAGCCTCAAGGAGGGGAAGGTGCGGCAAGGATGGATCCTATTCCGTGGTAATGCTGGGGGATACGCATTATGACACTGCTCCCGAGAGCGTTTATCACGAAGGCTATACCATTGCCAATGCCGAACGGGAGGCTGCTCACCGGAAAGAGTTTGTCAGGGATGCCGAAATGTGGGAGAAATACTCTCCCAGGCTGCTGAAGAGAGCTGCCTGCCTTGTCGATGACGATACCAGGCTGGTTTACCAGACCGGTGACATCATTCAGGGCGATACCGGAAACATAGAGACTCATCTCCGCATGCTCGACGATGCCTTCAGAAGGATAAAGGCGGAGTTCCCTGATGTTCCGCTTGTCACTGTAGCCGGGAATCACGATGTACGGGCCAAGGACGACGCATTCGCTCGTGAGGCATATCTGAATTATATGCCGGCCAGAATGTCCTCGGAACTTGGACTGCAGGTCGATTCGTCCGATTTCTCTTTCCGCGTCGGACCTGACGCCTTCGTTGTCATTGACTTCAACAAGCCTGATGATGAGAAGGTTGCAAGCCTCATAGCCGAGGCTTCAGATGC
>SFPH01000049.1 GCA_004552115.1 Bacteroidales bacterium | reverse complement strand
TAGAAATCCTCGCCGGAGTACTCCAGCTTGACCCTCTTGAGTTTCTCGTCAATGCCATATGCCGTGATATGAAGGTTTCCTCCGTCTCTCTCGATGGTCACAGGACCGTCCAGTTCGAGAACCGTAGTCCGGACTCCGCTGTCATTGTAGAGACCGACGCAGCTGTACTTGATGCCGTAACTTTTGTCGATGCTCTTGTCGCTGAGGTTGAATTCACCTGTCGGAATCACCAGTTTGTGAGGCGGATCGACCATTACTGAATAGAGGTCGAGGCAGAGTACGGTTCCGGCCTCGTTGATGGTCAGGTCGGATTTGTTCAATGTGTAATCCGCATCGGTGAGGAGGATGTAATAGTTGTAGATATCCTCACCCTGCTCCGACTTGGTTTCCATCTTGCCGAGGCACTTGGCCATGATGACGGCATCAAGGACTACGTCGGCAGCCGCTTCCTCCTCCGGCCATCTGGTGCATCGCCCTGAATATTCGCATTTGAGGGTCCTGCCATCCTCTTTCTCCGCATCAATGCTCAATGTCACCTCGGTCGGTGAATCAAGCTTAAGTGATACGAAAAGTTTGCTGAAGGATGCCGCTGTAGCTGAGCTGATGGAGAAATCTCCATATTCCAGCTCATTGCCGGCTTCGCCGAAATCGATAGTGCCGTCTGCGGAACTGGCCGTTATGACAATCGCATCGTCATACAGGACCATGCTCTCTTCGTCAGTGAGTCCCTCAGTAGGTGAAAAATAGAACTTTGTGAATCTCCCGTCTTCTTCCGGAGAATAGACGACAGATTTGATTTTGCTTGTTTCGCTTCCGAATGCGAAAGAATTGTTGAGTTCCGGAGCGTCAATTTTTGTTTCCGTATTCTTGTCTTCGCAGGCTGCGAGGGCGAGAACTGCTGCCACAGAAAGGGCAAATGTGAAGTACCTCGATGTTTTCAGCATTTCTGGTTTATTGTTTTTGTCATTTATAACACGAAGTTAGCGATTATTTTACAAATTATAAAGCATTTTCACGCTAAACGTTTTAAAATTTTACTAAAACGTATTAGTTTGCTATAAAAATAGAAGCGGAGACCGCTATCCGGCTCCGCTTCCAAATATGAGCTGTTATTTGACTGTTCCTACTTCGATGCCTCGAAGATTATGTCGAGGTAGTTGATGTTCACAAGGTCGCTACCGGTGTACCATCCACTGCATTTCACAATTGCGTATGTATACCCGAGAGATGGATCCTGTGCAGGAGTCGTACTCTTGAAGAGGTTGGTGGATATTGTTTCGATTGTGGAATTTGTATAAACTCCCTTGGTACTGCTGCTGGAAACTCCCGCATTCAGAACAATTCCGTTACCGAATCTCTTGACGGTTGACTCCATCACAGCCTGCTTGTATGCACCAGGGAGATTGAATTCAATTGTGGTGTATGGAGATTGGAATTTGCAGACTATGGAGGTCCCCAAGTTTCTGAAATAAATATTGGTGAACGATATCGGCACGTTAACTGTTGCTCCGCTGCCGTCAGTGGCCACTGCGGTCAGAGTTGCAGTGGAAGCAACCAGAGTAGTCGATGTGGCGTTCTCTCCGGCACCTGCCACAAGAGCGTCGCGGATGGAGGCGGCATCAAGGCGGACCTTGTACTCTACCACGTTGCCGGCAGCCTGTGAGAGGTTGATGACCTGAGATGCCTCCATGTCATTCAGACCCTTGACCTTCACGGTGATGCTGCCTGAGCGGGTATCGCCCTCGTTGGCTGCTACGCTGTATGAGATGCTTCCTGCTGCGTACGAGGCAGTTATCCATTCAGCTGAGGTCTCCACTGTCGGGTCGCCGCTGCTGAGAGATGCCGATACACTGACTGTGCCACCGTCACCGGCTGCTGCAACCTTGCCGAGGTCTGTAGTACCGAGAGACAGGATAGGACCGGAGTTCAGAATGATGTAAGGAACATAGATGTAGGTATACTTCGCTACGCTGAAGTTGCTCCATTCCATCTTCAGGATGCCGCCTGTAACGCCTTCCGGCATCTTGTAGCAAAGATCGGTCTGACTGCCGGAAATGCTGCTCCTGTAATTCAGTTCGGTTAGCTGATGCTCACCATTCTCATCAGTCAGATATACTTTGAAGTCTGCGGTCAATTCGTCACTTCCAAGGAAGGTCCTGATGCGGATATTCTCCACGTTGTGGAATTCGTCTCCGGATTCGAGAGTGATGACGGATGTTGCATCGACACGGTTGCTGTTGATGAGTGACTGTCCGTATGAAGAATTGTAAGTAGGAGCAACGCTTCCCCAGCTTGTGGTTACATTCTCGTAACTTGCCTGGAAGAGCATCTGCTTTTCCGCCGCAGTACCCCACTTGGCGTTGTGAGTACTTGTGCTGAGTGCCATCCCGCTGCCGCCGGACACTGAATTGTGCTCCCAGGTCTTGCCGTCTGCGAGGTCAACTGAATTATCGGTAGCCTGGTCAACATCGGCCTTGAAGTGTACCGTAGGATTTGCAATCTGCGCACGCTCGATAACGAGGCCCTTGCGCTCGTAAGCAAGGTTGCCCTTGGCTGTCTCCACTGTGATGGTCACATCGTATTTGCCAGGGTTGGCAACGAAGTAAATCGCTGCGTCATTGAGGGTTACAGGCTCTGCAGGGGTAATCTTGACTGTTGAGGAGGCAGCGATGGTCTTCAATGCGAAATCAGCATCATTGACCTTCTTGGTGAGGTCGAACTCGAATGTTCCTGCGATGTCCTTCTTCTCGCCTGTAGCCTCGACGGTCACGGAGAGCACATCGGCATTGGCATACTTCTCAGCTGCGTCGGCGAACTTCAGGCAGGCGAATCCGAACACGTGGGCGAACTCGAGACTCTCCTGTGCGGTGATATCGTATTCATTGTGGTTTGTTTTCGAACTTTCAGTCTTGGAGAAGTAGAGTTTGGACGGCTTTGCAAGCATGAGATCGCAACTCTTGTCCCAGCTGTTCTGCTTGCCCTTCTGTGCTGAACTGAGAGTGAACCTGGACTTGGTGATATCGGCATTGCTCCTGTTCAGGCTGTTCGGGTAAGCACCATAGAGATGGAAGTAGAAGTCTCTCTCTGTATTGATGTAAGCCGGATCGAGACTGTAGAAATAGCCCTTGAACTGAGGCACGTCGGCAGTGTTGTCCTGAAGTGTGAAGTTGGCAAGGTAAATGGTTGCATATCCGCCTGATGAACCTGATACCTTGATGGCCTGGGACGGGTTTTCGGCACTGGCGATGGCGAGGTGGATGGCATCCATCTCGTTCCACGCGATAGCGTCGGTTCCATTGAACTCAGCCTTCGTGGCAGGTGTCTTGGCATTGATGGTCAACTGGATATCCGCACTCTCCGCAACCGGAACATAACTCTCTGTCCTGGCGCAGGATGCGAGGGCGGCGAGAACGGCAAGACTAAATATTGTTTTTTTCATGATTTTTCTTGAATTGATAGGTTTCACTTCAGATTACCATTCTCCGTAGATATCTTCCCCATTAGTGATTTCTCCTCCGAACATACCGTAAACGGTGTCCTGAATGTGGAATGTGATATGCTGTGCGCTGTGCGCGCCGTCGCTGTTGCGGGTCGCCTTGATAAGAACATATCCGTCCACAGGCTCTGCAGGGGCAGTGATGAAGAGGGTCTTGGTGTACTCGTCAAGTTCGGCCTTGAAGTTGGAGCTCTCGACGGCTACATGAGTAGTCTTGTCTTCTCCTACGATGTTGTATGTCAGCATAATCCTTTCGCCTGCCTTGAGTTCGATGGAATCCTTCTGGTCAAGTTTGAGGGAGAATGCATTGGTCTTCGGAATCGAGATGGTGGTATCGTCAATGTGGAAGATGTATGCCTCGTCGGTGGTTTCCACAGTTACGACACTCTTGACTTCCGTTACGGCGGAGCCTACTTCAGACCACACTTCTCCGTCGAATGAGATGTACCATTTGCCCTCCTCTACCTTGAATTGAGGAGTGATGCCATCTTTTCCGTCCTGGCCAGCCTGACCCGGTGCTCCGTCCTGGCCGTCATTGCCGGTCACCCGGATGTTTTCTCCATTGAATTTGAGGAGCTCTCCGTTTACTGTCCAATAGAGAACGCCGTCAATTTCCTGTACGCCAATCTGAGGAGCTGCAGCGTCCTTACCGTCCTGGCCGGGTGCTCCGTCCTGGCCGTTCTGGCCCGGTGCGCCATCCTGACCATTGGTGATGGTAGCGGTAGTCCCGTCGCTGAATTTGATGACATAGCCATTGTCGGTAGTTGTAACGGAATTGATTGTTACGGCTTTGGCATTGGCCTCAACGAGGGCTTTGATGGAATTGACGTTGTCATTCACCAACGCCTCCAGCTTGTCAAGCCGGTTCTCGAGAGAAGTTACTCTGTCCTCGAGTTCTCCGGTGCAGGCAGCGAATCCGAGGAGTCCGGCTGCGAGCATAATCAGTGAGTGTTTTCTCATTTCAGGATTATTTAAAAATTGATATGTATAATTACATTCCAGTATTCCCGGGTCGCTGGTTGTCAGTTGACTTCGCTATATGCTCCATCAATGCGGTGCATCCTGCGGCAATGTCAGAGTAGGCTTTCTCGAAATTGCCCGTGTACCATGGGTCCGCGACATCCCGGTTCTCCCCGGTCCATTCGAGAAGGCGGTGCGTCTTCTCCGGCTCCCTGCCGCCGGTTATCCGGGAGAGCAGCCTCTCGTTGGAGGAGTCCATCACGATGACCAGATCTGCCTCCAGGTACTCCTCAAGGCTGATTCTGTGGGCTCTGTGCTGGCCGTAGGGTATTTCGTGCCGGGTGAGTGTCTGTGCCGCATACGGATAGAGACCGTTGCCCTCTTCCTCGTACGATACGGCAGCAGAGGAGATTTCCAATCCTCTATCCAGATCCCTGCGTTCTGCAAGGTTTTTCATTATGTACTCGGCCATGGGGGATCTGCAGATGTTCCCGTGGCAGACAAAAATCAATTTCATAGCGGAAGCGGCAGGATTCGAACCTGCGAGCCGGTTTTGCCCGGCCAACTGTTTTCGAGGCAGCCTCCTTCAACCACTCGGACACGCTTCCTTCGTGTCAAATCAGGGCAAAAATACATCAATTGGAATTAATTCCAAAATTTATAAAAGAAAAATGAGGAATATTGTCCGGCTATCTACCGCAAGTTGGCGCCTTCCGCATAAATCAATGCCGTAGCCCATACCTGGCAGCCCTCTGAACGGCCCACGAAGCCCAGTCCCTCAGCCGTGGTGGCCTTGATGGACACGCAGCCCGGACCGACTCCAAGGATGCCGGCGAGAGTCTCCCGCATCTGGCCCGTGTACTTCCCGATTTTCGGACGCTGAAGGGCTATGGTGATATCCGCATTGCCGACAGCCCATCCTTTCTCCTTTATCATTTCCACGACCTTGGCCAGCAGCATCTTGCTGTCCGCTCCCTTCCATTCGTCGGAATTGTCCGGGAAATGATGTCCGATATCGCCCAGGGCGAGGCAGCCGAGAAGGGCGTCGCAGAGTGCGTGAATCGCAACGTCTCCGTCGGAATGCGCCACGAAACCGGTTTCGGACACGATCCTGACTCCGCCGAGCCACATGGGGAGCCCTTCTGCAATCTGATGGACATCATAACCATTTCCAATGCGGAAAGGGCAAAGGGGTAATGTATCTGACAACATATTGAAATATAGTTAGTTACGAAATTATTATGTCGCCTTTCTCCCGGCCCTGCGGGCAAGCCGGCGGCCTTCCGGATACAAACTTAAAGAAAAAATGTTAAATTTGCTTGTTTGACGCTCCGCAACCTGGACCGGCTGCATTGAAAGAACCGGGCAGGGGAGCATGAATTTTTAACAGAAACGATTATGGCATCATTCGGATGGTTTGGCGACAACGAGCACAGGGTGTTCAACTACAGGCCGAGATACTATGACCCCGAGAAGGAGGAACTCAAGAGGCGTTTTGGCGCCGTGGACGGTTCGATGGAGAAGAAGGACGGCAGCTATTCGCCGGGATCATATCTCCAGGGAGCCTTCCGGGACGGCAACTACAGCCGCAAGAGAAGCGCTTCCAAGGCCCAGTCCATCATCGGCATAGTAGGCCTGATCCTGCTTCTCGTAGCAATGATTTACATCACCAAGTTCTACTCCCTGCTGTAAGATGGATATTCGCATATTGCCCGGCAACATTGCCAATATGATAGCGGCGGGCGAAGTCGTCCAGAGGCCGGCCTCCGTAGTCAAGGAGTTGATGGAGAACGCGGTGGATGCCGGCGCCACTCAGGTGACGGTGATCCTGACCGATGCCGGGAGAACATTGATCCAGGTTATAGACAACGGATGCGGAATGACTCCCGACGAGGCGGTGCTGTGCTTCGAGAGACACGCTACATCCAAGATTGCCACGGCCGAGGACCTCAATGACATCACCACATTCGGATTCAGGGGCGAGGCCCTCGCCTCCATTGCCGCCGTTGCCGAAGTGACATTGAAGACCAGAAGGCCGGAGGACGAGGTGGGCTGCAAAGTCGAGTTCGCCGCCTCCGTCCACCTTTCCACAGACGAGGCCTCGACTCCGGCCGGGTCGAATTTCGCCGTCCGCAACCTCTTCTACAACGTCCCTGCAAGGAGGAAGTTCCTCAAGTCCGACAATGTGGAGTTCAAGCACGTTGCGGAAGAGTTCACG
>SFPH01000048.1 GCA_004552115.1 Bacteroidales bacterium | reverse complement strand
CGCTGATAATTGCGCTTTCTGTATGGGCTGTAAGGGATAAAAAAAAGCACCCGTTTATGATGATAAGCGTTTCTGCAGTCATTGCAGGCGGCATTGCAATCCCCTGCTGCACCTGAGAAGAGATCTCCGTCCATCCAGTCCGGAATAGACTTTACAACCCAATCGAAGTTTGCAGAGAAGGTTACCTTGGCAGTAGAGACTGAACCCGACTCATACTTGAAGTCAAGGCTGGTGATTTCCTCACCCTCCCCGGACCAAGGCAGGCTCCACATAGTGGCAGTGCGCTCCTCGGCAAGTCTTGTGACAGTGCAGAGAGTCTGGGTCTCAGTACCCATGGTAATGTCAATGGTTGCGGTCTCCTCGTCAAAGATGGAGGTCACGTCAGCCGTGGTGAGAGTGAGGGACACAGGACCTGCCACACCGGAAATCTGGGATACCTGAGCCTCGCCATCCACGAACACAAGCCACTGCTTGTCAATAGTAAGCTTCCAGTCGGCGTCTGCCTCAAAAACGAGAGGCAGGGTCTCGTCGATGGAGATCTGAAGGGCCTGGGCCTCCGGGAAGGTGATCTTCTTCACAGGCTCGTCCTTCTTGCACCCCGCAGACGCAAAAATCGCTGCGGTCAATGCCAAAACGGCAAAAAATCTGTTCGTTTTCATATTGAATATTGTTAATAAGGCTCAATTATTGAAGTTCGGCGACCTCCTCGTCGGTCAGCCACTCTATTATGTTCACATAAGTTCCGATGGTACCTACATTCTTGACATACAGGGTCATATATGTGATGGCAAACCTTCCGCAAATGTCGATGGTCCAGTCAATCGGAGCCTCATAAGCGCGGATGTAACCGTCACCGTAGATGTAGTTGAACGGTACCCTGGTGTCACCGATAATCTGCTCGTCACCCATAGTGATCACAGGATTGACAATGTCGGAGTTGTCGAATGTCATTGTGATGTCGAAATCGTCCATCAAGAAATCCTTGATTACCACGGTATGGTCATCCACGACCTCGGCCTTCACAAGACGGCTGTAGTCCAATGATGAGGAATACTGGAGCCAGAATGAGGATGTAACCCTGCACCAGCCCTCGAAATTATGAATGTCGAAAGGACATATCTTCTTCAGGAGAATGCGGGTCTGCTGTCCGTAAAGCTCCCAGTTTTCATCTTCTGCTGAAACGAGGGACAATGTCACACTCAGGGAATCATCAGCAGCCACATTGTCGTAATTGCCTATCACCCTGATATTTGCGGTACGCTCTCCGGCAGGGATGACAACAGTCTGGGATTCCAGGCGGTAATGATGTCCGTAAATGGCATTGGACTTGGAGGCCACCACCTCCACTCCGAACGTGCGGTCGTGGTCGGAAGTATTGGTAGAGGCTACCACAAGGTCGAAAGGCACCCCGTTCTGCTGGACAGGGCAGATGCTCAGTGTGTCCGGGAATGCAATGTAGGACGGGCCGGAATAAGTGATGTACTTCTCCTGGCAGGAGGCGAGCGCAAGCACTGCGGCTGCCGCCAATGTTATTATATTCAAATGTCTCATTGTCATTCGGTTTTATCGGTTGCTCTCATTAGGCTGTACTTCCGAGCCTGGAGAATTGAGCTCATGCTGTGGAATCGGCCATACGAAGAGAGGGTCGTCCGCCTCTATCTTGAGGCTGCTTCCCTTGGCCACGGTATTGCTCTGAGGGGTGCGCTCGAAGCCCTTGTGCCAGCGCTTGAGGTCCTGGAGACGGAAGCCTTCCATATAGAGTTCCCTGACACGCTCGTCGCTTATTGTCTGAAGCCAGTTGTCTGCACTGATGCTGGTGGAACTGTAGTCGCTGTAACGGGCCGTTCTGAGCGTGGTGATATCCTTTGCTGCGATGCCGAACTCTCCCCTGCGGCATCTTGCCTCGGCACGGATGAGATACTGCTCGGAAAGGCGGAATACCTTCGGCATTGACACATGGAGAATGCCGCTGCTCAGGAACTCCTTGTTGCCCATATACTTGGTAAGGAGAGGCCAGGTGAGGCCGTGGGCATAGCCCGTGGTCGTCGAAGTGAAGAAAGAATTGTACCTGAGATCCTTTTCGGTGTAGAGATTCAGCGCCCAGGAAGCAGGAACGTAGTCCGGACGGTAATATGCGTAGTTGTAGTTCAGGAATACCTGGCCGAGGGCTCCGCCGTAGGAGGTGGTAGTGAAGCCGACCTTCCAGATAATCTCGGTGGCAACGTCGTTGGTCCACATATAATCGTAGAAGGACACTCCGGCCGAGCTGTATATTCTGGATGCGCTCGAAAGGGAGAGGGCATCATCCTCGATAACCTCTGTGGAATGCTCAATGGCCTTGTCCCAGTCCTGCATATATAGGTAGGTCCGGGCATAGAGAGCGTGCACCAGGCTCTTGGTGAAATATACGGAGCTGTATGTGTCACCGAAAGTCACGAGTTCCTCAGCCTTGGCCAGGTCATTCAGCACGAACTGGTAGGATTCCTTCAATGAAGACCTTGTGAACTTGCCCGGATTGTGGTAGCTGTCCACGAGAATGACTCCGAGTTCGTCCCCGGCAGTCTCCGGCTCGTACGCCTTGCAGAAGCATTTTATAAGTTCGGAGTAAGCCAATGCTCTCGCAAAATGGGTCTCGCCGCAGAGCTCGTTCAGCTGCTCCACCTCCTCGTCCGAGGTCAATGAAGCACGCAGTGCAGGCTCATAGTCGAAGAAGAAGTTGCAGTCTCCGATAACCCCGTAAAGGGCAGCCCATACCGAGGTGATTTCATTGCTTGTAGGGAGAATCTCCCATCTCCAGATATCCCCGTAGGTATTGGAATAGCCGTCGACGGCATAGACAAGGTCTGCCTGGATGTCCGGGAGCAATGTAAGCAGGCCGCTGTACAGGGCGCTGCTCTTGAAATCGGCGTAGATTCCCAGGACGAACTGGTTCGCCTCGTCCACCGTTGTCAGGGCCTTCTCCTCGGGAATTGCCTCCTCCGGATATTTCTCGAGGCAGGAGACAAGGCAGAGAATCGACGCCGCCAGGGCCATAGCCCTGATATTGTATTTGATGAAATTTGTCATATCCTAGAAAGTAAGTTCAAGTCCGAATGTAAACTGGCGGGCAAGAGGATACTGCGCCTTGTAGACATTGCTGCTCGATTCCGGATCAAGTCCGGAGAAACCGGTGAATGTCAACAGGTTCTGCGCCTGCGCATAAACCCTGATGCCGCTGAAGAAGCGGGTCTTCTCCATCCAAGGAGACGGGAGGGAATAGGAGAGCATCAGATTCTTGAGCCTCAGGAATGAGGCATCCTCGAGAAGATGTGTGTCGAACTGCGGGGACACGCCGTGTCTCGGTACATCGGTCACGTCACCAGGCTTCTTCCATCTGTCGTAAAGCATTCTCCTGGACTGGTTGTAGGCGTCGAAGAGTCCGCCGCCTTCCTCGAAGAACCTGTCGTTGTTGACCATCCACCTGTCAGCCACCCAGCTGAACTGGGCGGAGAGGGAAAGTCCCTTCCAGGCCAATGAGGTACCGAAACCGCCCATCCATGGAGCGATGCAGCTCTTGCCTACCATCACCTTGTCCGAATCCCTGATCTCATTGGTGATGTTGCCGTCCTTGTCATACCAGAGGGCGTCTCCGTTGACAGGGTTGACTCCGGCGAAGCGGTTCAGGAAGAACTCACCGTAGGAATGGCCTACCACGAGCTTGGTTCCGGTAGTGGATACCACGTATTCGTCAAGGCCGTTGTAAAGTTCCTTGATTGCGTTGTAATTGTATGATACATTGGCATTCACGTTCCAGTGGAAATTCCTGGCAGCGATGACGTCCACGCCGAGATTGAGTTCGACTCCCCTGTTGACCATGGCTCCTACATTGTCCCACTTGAAGCCGTAGCCGCCGTCGGCATAGGATACCGGAACGGACATGAGCATGTTGGTGGTCTTCTTGTTGTAGAACTCGGCATCGAGATTGATCCTGTTCCAGAATCCGAGGTGGAGGGCCACGTTGGTGGTCATCAGCTTCTCCCACTCGAGATTCTCATTACCCTTCGAGTACGGGCCGATTGCCGCCTGGCCCCAATATTCCTTGCCTCCTGACACGAGGGCAAGATGGTCGTAGTTCGGGATGGAGGAGTTGCCGGAGGTTCCGGTGCTGACTGCCAGCTGCGCATTGGTGAGCCAGTCCACGTCCTTGAGGAAGTTCTCCGACTTCACGTTCCACATCAGGCCGACTGACCAGAATGCCGCCCAGCGTCCCTTGGAACCGAATCGGGAGGATCCGTCTCCACGGACTGAAAGATCGGCATAGAGGCGCTGGCCCCAGTTGTACTCTCCTCTTCCGAAGAATGAAACGTATGAGTATGAGGAGTTTGTGCTGCTCCATCCTGTAGCCCTGGTGGCCGAGGACACGTCCGTAAGCCAGTCATTGGACTGACCTGCTGTCGATACGCTGAAGCCCTCAGACCTGTAGTCCACGCCTTCCTGGCCAAGCATTATGTTCAGATGGTGGTCATCCTTTACGTCAAAGCCGTAGTTCAATGTCGTCGTGACGGTAAGGTTGAACGCATCTGAGGAGTTCCTTCCGGCCTTGCCCTGTCCGTTGTTCGGAAGATAGCTCGGAGTGCTGGTACTCTTCACCGCACCGTGGGTATAGTCCACACCGCCCTGTACCTTGAGCACGAGGCCCTCAATGATGGTAGCCTCAGCGAAGAAATTGGCTATGGCCTTGTATTTCTTTGTCGTATACGGGTTGTTGCGGCTCCACTCGAGAGGGTTCTCGCCGAGCCCCTTCCAGGAGCCGTCATTGATGGAGGCGATGCTTCCGTCCGGGCGGTATGGATTCCAGTAAGGCAGCATGAAGCGGGCTGCCGCAATCGGGGTATTGACCGCATAGACTCCCTCTACCGACTCGTCGTACTTCTCGTAGGCCAGCATGGAGTTCGTGCCGATTTTCAGCCATTTCTTGGCCTGGGCCTCGAGGTTCACCCTGAAGTTGTACCTGTTGAAGTCGGAATCCGCAGTGGTTCCGTCCTGGCTGTAATAGCCTCCGGACACGTAATAGTTCAGCTTGTCGGTGGCTCCGCTCGCCTGAATCTCGTAGTTCTGGAGAGGAGCATATTTGTTGAACACTTCGTTAAGCCAGTTCACGTCCGTCTTGGCTAGTTTCTCGTAATTCTTGCCGTCTGTCAGTCCGACTTCCTGCTCGTACTGGATTCTCTCGGCCGTGTTCATCAGGTTCCACTTGCTGCCGGCTATCTGGGAGAAGCCCGCCTGGGTGCGCAGGGTAATCCTGGCATCCTGGGCGATGCGTCCGCGCTTCGTGGTGATGACGACGACTCCGTTGGCCGCACGGGCACCGTAGATGGAGGTGCTGGATGCGTCCTTAAGCACGGATACGGACTCTATGTCATTCGGGCTGATGGCATTGAAATCGGATGCGGAAATCGGAATGCCGTCCAGGATGAAGAGAGGCGAGGTGCCGGAGTTGATGGAATTGGTTCCACGGATCTGGAAAGATGCGGTGGCGCTCGGCTCTCCGGAATTGGACAGCACCATCAGACCGGTGGCCTTTCCCTGAAGGGCCTGGTCAAAGCTGGCTGCAGGAGTATCTGCGATGGCATCCGACTTGACTGTGGATACCGAACCTGCTATGGTTCCCTTCTTGCGCACGCCGTATGCGACAACGACTACATCCTCAAGAGCCTGTGCATCGCTCTCGAGAGTGACATTGTGAACGATCTCCTTCTGCCCGGAAGGGACGAGGAAGGTCGTCGGCTGGAATCCGATGAACTGGAATGAGAGAGTCGTTCCGGCATCCACAGACACTTCATAAGTGCCGTCAACTGAGGTTGAGACTCCCGAGGAAGGACCCGTGACCACGAATGCTCCGATGAGCGGTTCGCCAGTGTCGGCAGCGACCACTTCGCCTCTGACCGTCACTTTCTGCTGAGCCAACGCCGTCAATCCGGACAATAGGAAGAAAGCGACAATCAATGACTTGAAAACTTTCATAGTTATTGATATTTATATTTTTTTGCAGGCAGGTTGGTATCAAATCTTCGGTAAACCACAGAATCTAAGTTACAATCTGTAACTTTTCGAGATTTGACCACAATTTTTGCAGGCGCAAATATAGGCAAATCGGAATAAAAATTCAACCTGAGATTCGCTTATATCCAGCCAATATTCACTATATTTGACTTTTGTCAAATTTTTAATCGTTTCAGGCGAAAAAAATAGGCAATTTATTCAATAAGGTTAAATCTGAAATCACTTCTGAATATGGCGGAGGAACGCAAAACCGCCATGAATGAGCTATCTGACAATAAGTTACGCAGAATCAAGTCCAAAACCGCCGATAGCCTGGAGACATTGTTCAAGAGCATGATGTCCACACCCTGCATGACGGCCGTCCGCCAAAATCAAGAAACGCACCTGCCGGTAGCGGCATCGTACCTTCCCCTGAGCAGAAAGGCTGCCGCCCCCATGTAAAGCAGTACAAGGAGGGTGTGCACGGCGAACTTCAATGCGGAGCAGACGAGAGCCATCGAAAGCATCAATGACAATATTCTCTTCCAGTCGTACGGAATCGGATAATATTTCGCACCAAGAACGGCGCTGATGATGAACATCACCAGATAGCTGGCGAGATGGCCGAAGGCGGCGGCCCAGAACGAGAACTTCGGCATGAACGCCACATTGACAATGATAGTCACTGCAAGACCGGCCAGGGTTATCCACAGGGCCATATTGGTCTTTCCGGAAAGCTTGTACCACATCGAGACATTGAAAAGCATCCCGAGGAGCATATAGGACAGGAGCATCACCGGGACCACTCCCATTCCGGAGCGGAAATCCTTTCCGATAATGAGGGAGAATATGTCCAGATAGAGGAATACCCCTATGAGAATCAGTCCGCAGAAAGCCGTGAAGAACTCCATCACGATGGCGTAGAGCTGCTTCGAGCCCTTGTCGCGGGCCCTCTGGAAGAAGAAAGGCTCGGCTGCGAAGCGGAACATCTGGATGAAGAGGTTCATTATGACGGAAAGCTTGACCGCAGCCTGGAATATGCCCAGGCTGGAACGCCAGGTTTCCGGGTCAGTGTCGAAATATCGGAAAAGAATCCTGTCGAGGAAGTCATTGACAATACCCGGCAAAGCGGCAATCATAAGCGGGATGGAATAGGCCAGCATCTGCCTGAGCAGTTTCGCGTCGAACTTGAAGGAGAACTTCACAAGGTCCGGGATGAAGAGGAGGCCGCATATTGCGCTGCTTATGGGAGATGAAGGCTGACATGGCCGGGCTGACGTGCGAAGGATACCAGAAGAAGAGGATCATGTTCGCAGCAGTCTCCGTGAGGATCTTCACCGTCTTGAAGATGGCGAAGCGGAAGGCCTTGTGCTCCTGCCTGAGCTTGGCGAAAAGTATGGCCGTGGTGCAGTCCAGTGCAAGAATGCCCCCAATGTAAATGATGCAGTTGCCGAAGCCCTGATACCCGAGGGCGGAGGCGATTCCGTCCCGGAACAGGACCAGGAACGCGAGGAATGAGAAGCTGGTGCCGAAGACCGCCGCCAGGGCATTGGAATACACCTTGCGGGCATCCACCCCTTCGCGGTTGGCGAAATTGAAGCACCCGGTTTCCAGGCCGAGCACAAGAACCACCTGGAGCACGGCGATATAGGCCATGAACTCCGTTACCACTCCGTAGCTGGAAGTGGTCAGGAGGCGGGTGTAGAACGGTACGAAGAGGAAGTTGATTATCCTCGCCAATATGGTACTGAGGCCATAGACTGCCGTCTCGCCGGCAAGTTGTTTGAGCGGATTCGCCATTGCATCTTTTGTTTCCGGCGCAAAGATACGACTAAAAGGCAGGCTGACAATCAAAATCTTGGATAATTTATTTTGGCAATAGGGATTTAATGCCTACCTTTGCCCGCAAACTTAACAATCACAGGTATGTATAAAGGAAAACCACCCGTCCTGGTCATTGCAATTCTGGCAGCGGCCCTTTCTTCCTGCATGAATTCCGACTATGACCTCACCAAGGACATT
>SFPH01000047.1 GCA_004552115.1 Bacteroidales bacterium | reverse complement strand
GATGATCCTGGAGGATCCGGAGCTGGGTTACCGTACCGTGGACCTTTCCGTGAACATATTCAACGACTCTCATCCGAGCTACTGGCACAGGAACATCGGAGGCTACAGCCCGGTCAAGCTCCAGCGCTATCAGGACCTCATTGACCGTCACCTGGGAGGCGAGATCAACACCCTGATAAAGAAAATCAATTCTGCCGGCACAATGACCGCGCTGATGGAGGATTTCCCTTCCCTTCCGGTAATGTCAATGCTGAATACCAAGTACATCATCCTCGGAGGGGATTCCGCCCCGATCATGAATCCTCAGGCGATGGGACAGGCCTGGTTTGTGGACAATGCCGTCTTCGCCGCTTCCGCCGAGGAGGAAATAGGCCTTCTGGACGACATTGACCTTTCCACCACTGCGGTATTCGGCCCGGGCTCCGGTGCCGATGAGGCCGGGATACCGGCAAGGAATCCGGAAGCCATCGATATTCAGAATGATGTAATCTACATGACATCCTACGCCCCGAACGAGCTTCATTACCATTATGAAGCATCTTCGGACAGGCTGGCGGTATTCAGCGAAATCTTCTACCCTTCCGACTGGAAAATGACCATTGACGGTCAGGAAACCGGCCCTGAAATCTGGCGTGCCGACTGGACATTGCGCTCGGCAGTCCTCCCTGCCGGCAGCCACGATATAAAAATGAGATTCGAGCCAAGGTCATATTCCCTCAGCTCGAATATCTCGATGGCATCCTCGGCCCTTCTCCTGCTTCTTCTCCTCGCCTCGGCCGGATTGGCTTATTTCACTTCGCGCAAGTCCAGATAAAGCTCGTCGAGCTGGCTCTGGTCAATCCTTGACGGAGAATCGATCATCACGTCGCGGCCCTGATTGTTCTTAGGGAATGCGATGTAGTCCCTGATGGAGTCGCATCCGCCGAAGAGGGCGCATACACGGTCAAATCCGAATGCCAGGCCTCCGTGTGGCGGTGCACCGAACTTGAAGGCATTGATAAAGCTCTGTTCCGTTGAGGACGAAGTCGTAGGCATTGGCGCAGACCTGCTCCAGATCCTCCTTCCTGTCGGAATAGAAGAGATCGAGCTGCTCCGGCTTCGGTGCGGTGAACGGATGGTGCATGGCGTAGAAGCGCTGCGTCTCGTCATCCCACTCGAGAAGAGGGAAGTCCACAATCCAGAGAGGGGCGAATTCCTTCGGATTCCTGAGACCCAGACGGTTGCCCATCTCGATACGGAGAACTCCCAGCATTGTCTGGGTCTTCCTCCTGGCGCCGCAGAGAATCAGGACGAGGTCTCCGGCCACAGCTCCGGCAGCCTCGGCCATTGCCTTTACCTGCTCAGGAGTGTAGAACTTGTCCACTGAGGACTTCACGCTGCCGTCAGCATTGTACTTGATGTATACGAGTCCCTTGGCCCCGACCTGAGGTCTCTTGACCCATTCGGTGAGCTCGTCAATCTGCTTGCGGGTGTACTCGGAAGCGCCCGGAACAGAGATTGCGCCCACATATTCCACTGAATCGAATACAGAGAAACCGTGTCCCTGAGCCTGTGAGGTGATGTCGTGGATGGTCATTCCGAAACGGATATCCGGCTTGTCGCTGCCGTATTTGTCCATTGCGTCGCACCACTTCATTCTCGGAATCGGATTTGCGATTTCCACATCCAGAACATTCTTGAAGAGGTTTCTCATCATCTCCTCGAATGTGTCCAGCACATCCTCCTGCTCCACGAATGACATTTCGCAGTCAATCTGGGTGAACTCCGGCTGGCGGTCGGCCCTGAGGTCCTCGTCGCGGAAGCATCTCACAATCTGGAAATACCTGTCGTAACCGGCTACCATCAGGAGCTGCTTGAATGTCTGAGGGGACTGCGGAAGGGCGTAGAACTCGCCCGGATTCATCCTTGAAGGCACCACGAAATCCCTGGCTCCCTCAGGTGTGGACTTGATGAGGTAAGGAGTCTCAATCTCCATGAATCCCTTGCTGTCCAGGAAGTTGCGTACTTCGTGCGCAATCTTGTGACGGAGCATGAGAGCGTTCTTGAGAGGGTTTCTCCTGAGATCCAGATATCTGTATTTCGCACGGATATCCTCGCCTCCGTTGCTCTCGTCCTCAATCGTGAACGGAGGGGTTACCGACTTGTTGAGGACATTGATGGCGCTGAGCTTTATTTCAATGTCGCCTGTATCCATCTTCGGGTTCTTGCTCTGGCGCTCCACAACCTCGCCCTCCACCTGGATGACGAACTCCCTTCCGAGAGATGTCGCGGTGCTTACGAGTTCTTCCGGAGCGTCGGTCTCGACAACGAGCTGCGTGATGCCGTAGCGGTCGCGGAGATCAATGAATGTCATTCCGCCGAGTTTCCTGGATTTCTGTACCCAGCCGGCGAGAACCACCTTCCTGCCCACATCAGAGATGCGGAGCTCTCCACAGGTGTTTGTTCTGAAAAATGTGTTGAACATATCTTAGGTGTTTATTTCAATCAATGATTGCAACCGTCGCCTGAACCGGCGGTTACAACCCGCAAATTTAGCAATTTCCAGCCAACTTCGGACAGATACGTTAAATTTTATTACCTTTGTGCGGATGTGTTTCAACATTATAATGGTTCAATGATGGAGGTACGTGCCAAAAAAGCCCTCGGTCAGCATTTTCTGACCGATCTGAAGATTGCCGAGTCGATAGTCTCCTCCCTGCGCCTGCCGGGCTGCGGGGAGAAATACATTTCCGAGGGGGAGGACTGGCCCTCCCAGACCCTGGAGATTGGCCCCGGAATGGGAGTCCTGTCCCAGTATCTTCTGCGCAAGCCTGAAGCCGACCTCAAGATGATAGAGATTGACAATGAATCAGTTGCCTATCTCCTCTCGCATTTTCCCGAGGCTGACGGCCGGGTCATCTACGGCGACTTCCTGAAGATGGACCTGGACTCATTGTTCCCGGGACAGTTCAATGTCATCGGCAATTTCCCCTACAACATTTCCTCCCAGATTTTCTTCCGCATCCTGGATTGCCGCGGGAGGATTCCGCAGGTGGTCTGCATGATACAGAAGGAAGTGGCCGAGAGAATAGCGGAAAAGCCCGGCAGCAAGACTTACGGAATCCTGTCCGTCCTGCTCCAGGCCTGGTACGATATCGAATATCTGTTCACTGTGGGCTCCGGGGCCTTCGCTCCGCCTCCGAAGGTGCAGTCCGCTGTAATCCGCCTGACACGCAATGCCAGACAGGACCAGAGAAGGAAGACATTGCGCAATTCCCTCAAGCCCCTTATAGCCTCCAAGGCGTCCAGGGAAGGCTGGGATGCGGAAAGGCTTGCGGCCTTTGTCTCCGACCCGGTGTTCGACCTTCGTCCTGAACGCCTTGGCGTTGAAGAATTCGTCTCGCTGACCAATATGTTTGCCAGCCGTCAATAAATCTACTTCGCAGCTCCCGTCATTTCCTTGATGAAAGCTACTTCCTCATCGCTGAAAGCGGTGCCGTCCTGACGGAAAATGTCGTGGAACCAGAGTTCCGGCTCTGCTGCCTCAGGAAGCGGAGTATCCCAAGCGAAAATGGTATTGGTCTTGCCTGCAACGAAGCCCCAGTTGATGGCGGCTACATTGTTCTCCTTGAGGATAGGCATAACCTTCTGGAAGGTGCAGCCCTTGGTCCTGGCCATGTACTCCGTGCAGATTACAGGTCTGCCGTAAGCCTTGAGTGTATCGATGGCATTCTGCTGGTCCTCAACATCCCCGCTGTAGTTGTGATAGGTGGTGACGTCTGAGTTTGCAAGCTGGAACTCATTGAGTGTCTTGAGTTTGTCCTTCCAGACGCCTGCGGAGAGAGGCTGTGAAGGCCTGACTTCCTGCGCCCATTTGAATACATTCTTCAGAAGAGGGAGGCTGGCGTCTCCCTGCTTCGAGTTGCCAGGCTCATTGTAGAGGTCCCAGAGGAGGATTCTCTTGTCATTGGCAAAGGTGGTGAGCACATCCTTGACATATTTTTCAAGCTTCGGATAGAGTGCGAGGGTGTCTGCGCGGAGCGAAGCCGAAGGGTCCCTTACCCAGCCGGAGTTGTGGATGCCCGGCTTAGGCTCAGGCTGTGTGCCATACTCTGACTCGGCATTCCAGCAGTCGTCGAAGAATACGAAGAGAGGGCGGATGGAATGAGCCTCGCAGATTCCGAGGAAGTCACTCATCCTGTCCTTGAGACCCTGAGGGTCATTCTCATATACAACACTGCTGAGATATACTCTCAATGTGTTGAAACCCAGGTCCTCGGCCCATCCGAGTTCCTTGTCGATGAGGTCGTGGTTGTAGGTGGAGCCGCTCCACATCTCGATCTGGTTGATGGCGTCAGCCGGGATGTAGTCGCATCCGACGAGCCAGCCCTGCTCATCGTACCAGGCCTGCGCCTGCTCCGGAGTCCATCTTGCGCTCTTTTCTGCGCAGGCAACCATAGCCAATGCTGCGGCTGCAAGGATAATGATTTTTTTCATGAATGTTTATTTTTTGGTGATATTGAGCTTATCGACAGCAGGAAGCGGGGTCTCGCTCCAGATTCTGACGCAGTTCTCTCCCTTGTTGAGTTCTGCAAGGGTGTTCAGGGTATAGAAGCCGTCCTTCGCAAGTCCGCAGGAAACAATCTCCTTCTCCTCCCCGTTCACGCTGATTCTCAGGCCCGTTGCCTCCTCGCAGTACTGGATGGTGAGAGAGAGTTCATATTCCCCGCCGGAAATGCTGTGGACATCCCTCCACTCAAGGCAATTGCTTTCCGAGCCGCCGAGGTTCATTGCCACGGCCCTGCCTGAAGTGCCCTCCATAGGGACATATTTCACGCCGGTTCCCTTGATTGCGGTGAAGTCGGGACAATATCCCCACTCTGCCTCGTACAATGTCGGTTCAATGCGTTCTCCGCTGACTTTCAATATTTTAGCCGAATGTGGAGGAAGGGTCATCTCAATGCTGGAGCATTCTCCGAGGTCGGCGTTGAGGTTAAGGTCACGGACCGTGAGAGCGCCCGTCATCTCGATTTCCTCCGGGGTCAATGTGAACCGCATGGAGGTGTCGGCAGGATTGTAGAGAGCCACGGCGCGGGTGTTGCCCCATTTCTCAATGATATCCTTGGCGAAGACATAGGTCTCACCGACGTGCTGGACTACGTGGGCCTGGAGGCCGAGCCTGTCCTGATTGATGGCGATGAGCTCGGGGTTGGTGATGATTTTCCCAGCAGAAGCGGAGAACTCATGATGCACCAGATGCCGAAATGGGCCTCCTCCTCGGTATAGCTCAGGCCGAGTCCCTCCTCCCAGAACGGGGACGGCTTGATGTTGTAGCCTACGGCCAGCATATCCATGTCGTTGTAGTTGCCGTTTCCGGCGTAGGCCGAGAGGTAGAGATTCTTTCCGACAATGTATTTGATTGATTTCCAGACCGGTCTGATATCGGCGGAGATTCTCCAGGAGTCCCCGATGCCGTTCACCCAGGTGCCCGGGAAGTTCCAGCGGCAGACATTGATGCGGATATGGCGGGTGGCCACGCTGTCGATTACCCTGCGGATTTCACGGTATCTCTCCTCCGGGTCAAGCTTCAGGTTCTGGCCGCCGCAATAGTCCAGCTTTATGAAATCGAAGTCCCATTCATTGAAATATCTCTCCGCATCCACCACATCGTGGCCGTAGAGACCGGCACCGAGGCCGTTGAGGTCGTGATTGTAGCTTGAGCCGCAGGTATTGTCGCCCGCATCGGAGTAGATTCCGGCCTTGAGCCCGAGGCTGTGGATGTGGTCGACGAGCGCACGCATTCCCTCAGGTCCTTTCGGAAACCTTTCCGGATGCGGCACCATGTATCCCCTCTCGTCCCTGTAGCCGAAGAAGCCGTCGTCAATGTTGACGTATCGGTAGCCGGCCTCTTTCAGTCCCTTTTCCACCATAAGGTCGGCCTGGTGTGTGATGATGGAGTCCGAGATGTCCACCATGTATGCGTTCCAGGAGCTCCATCCCATAAGAGGAGGCTTGACTCCCTGTGGCCTTTCGCAGCAGGATGAGGCCAGTATTGCCGCCAGGGCAATGATGATAGAGGAATAATGTCTCATAAGGCAGGTCATTTTTCGATTTGTATGGTTTTCCGGCGCATTTTACAAATATAGTTTTATTTCCTGACCTTTCGGGCATAAAAATGAAAAACTTGCACAATATCCCCGAAATAGGTAACTTTGCGGCGGAAAACAGAATAAATACAAGCAGTATGAAAAGAATCGTCTTTGCAACGGGCAATAGCGGAAAACTGCGTGAAGCATCAGAAATTCTCGGCGGGGCATTTGAGCTCGTTACCCCCGCACAGTCAGGAATCTCCGGGGACATCCCGGAATCCGGCGCCACTCTCCGCGCCAATTCATTGCAGAAAGCACAGTACATTTACGACCACACCGGCGGGGCTGATTGTTTTGCCGATGACACCGGGCTTGAGGTCGATATCCTCGGCGGCGCTCCGGGCGTCTATTCGGCGCGGTATGCCGGTGCCTCAAAAAATTCCTCGGACAATATCGACAAGCTCCTCAGGGAAATGGACATTCAGGAGACCGAGGCCTCATTTGCCAGATCTTTCGGCATTGACACAGTCCATGCTACCCGCAGGGCCAGATTCAAGACAGTGGTCACATTGATTCTCGGGGGAGAGAAGCATTTCTTCGAGGGTGTTCTCGAGGGCCGCATAGCCAGGTCCAGGGCAGGCGAGGGCGGTTTCGGCTACGACCCGGTTTTCATTGCCGACGAGTATCCTGACAGGACGGTGGCCGAACTGGACGAAGAGACCAAGAATGCCATCTCGCACCGCGGCAAGGCCCTCAGGGCAATGGCGGAGTTCCTTAATTCCCAATCTGCCTGATCCTCTTGCAGCACAATGACTTTTGACGACCGGGTCATAGTCCTGAACACCACCAGGGTGAAGGAGAATTCGATCGTGCTCCACACGATTTCCGAAACTTATGGCCGCAAGTCATACCTTGTCCGCATAGGCAGGAATACGGGAATGTCATATTTTCTCCCGCTTAACATCCTGGAAATCTCAGTCACAGAGAATCCCAAGTCGGACCTCTGGTACGCCAGGGCAATCTCAGCGGAAGTCCCCCTGAACTCCATCCGGGACAATATATATAAGAATACGATCTCCCTTTTCATGGCGGAGGTCATATACCGTACCGTCAGAACCGGCAATCCGGAAGACGGGCTCTATGACTGGCTCCGGCGTCAGATTCTGACCCTGGATGCATTGGAGAGTGATTTCAGCAACTTCCATATCCGCTTTCTGCTGGAGCTTGCCGTTGCCCTCGGCTTCAGTCCCCAGGCCAATGACATTCTCCCTTTCAGCGGTGAATATCAGGGACTTGTGGAGGAATTCATCCGCTCCAATCCTGCCGAATCAATGCTCATTCCGCTCTCCGGAGAGATTCGCAACGAACTGGCCTCGGCCCTGATACGCTACCTCGAATTCCACACCGAATCCACCATAAACATCCGTTCCCTGGCCGTGCTCCGGGAACTGTTCGGCTGAGAATTCCTGCAATGTTTACAGGGAGCGGCAAGGGTATGTCCGCATTTCGCCATGGCGGAAACTCGGGCGTGTTTACGCAGCGGGAAGCAGAAATCCTTGCAGATTGCATAAAAATAGCGTAAATTTGCTCTAGACTGATAATATTATGCAGTTTTACGGGCTGATGATGATTTTTGCCGGTTTTTTCAAGTTTGGCACAAGTTATGCATTAGCCTTGGGAGTGAATAATATTATTGGTTGGTTATTATAATGGTTAGTTAGTAGTGTTAATGTATCACGTCCCTCAGCCTGATGGGAATCCCGCGAACGGACGGTGATGCGAATCTACAGGAGGAAGGTCGAGTTCTTGGCTTTCCTCCTTTGTTTTTCTCCAGGTTCACCTGCGGTTTTTCAAAACGCTTAATCTTCAAATACTTGGTTTTTTATTGTCATTTCAAAAATAATGATTAAATTTGCAGTCCCCCAAAAAGTGGGAAAGAACATAAATTAAAGATTTACAATCATTTATGCCAACAATTCAACAATTAGTTCGCAAAGGACGCGAGGTTATTGCTGTGAAGAGCAAATCTCGTGCGCTGGATGCTTGCCCTCAGAAAAGAGGCGTTTGTGTTCGTGTTTACACGACTACACCTAAGAAACCTAACTCAGCGATGCGTAAGGTTGCCCGTGTACGTCTCACAAACGCAAAAGAGGTCAACGCATACATCCCGGGCGAGGGTCACAACCTCCAGGAGCACTCAATCGTGCTCGTTAGAGGCGGTCGTGTGAAGGACCTCCCTGGTGTACGTTACCACATCCTTAGAGGAGCTTTGGATACCGCTGGCGTAGAAGGCAGGACACAGTCCCGCTCACTCTACGGAGCCAAGAGACCAAAGAAATCTAAGAAGTAATTTTTTACCATTTTTCACTTTAATTTTTCACAACAATGAGAAAATCGAAGCCTAGAAAGAGGATTCTACTTCCTGATCCTAAGTTTCACGATGCGAATGTAACCCGTTTCGTGAATAACCTTATGCTGCAGGGGAAGAAGAGTATCGCGTATTCTATTTTTTACGATGCCATTGACATGGTAGGCGAGAAGATGAAAGATTCTGACAAGGCTCCTCTGGATATTTGGAGGAAAGCTCTCGAGAATGTCACCCCGCAGGTCGAGGTGAAGAGCCGCAGGGTCGGCGGAGCTAACTTCCAGGTGCCTACTGAGTTGAGACCGGAAAGGAAGATTTCAGTTTCTATGAAGAACCTTATCCTTTTCGCACGTAAGCGTTCCGGCCACTCTATGGCAGAAAAACTTTGCGCAGAGATCCTTGCCGCCTACAACAATGAGGGCGGCGCCTTCAAGAGGAAGGAGGACATGCACAAGATGGCTGAGGCCAACAAGGCATTTGCACATTTCCGTTTCTAATCCGGTTGACGAATGGCAAAGAGAGATCTTAAATTCACCAGAAACATCGGCATTATGGCTCACATCGATGCCGGTAAGACTACCACGTCCGAGCGTATTCTCTATTACACTGGTAAAATCCACAAGATTGGAGAGGTTCACGACGGAGGTGCCACTATGGACTGGATGGTTCAGGAGCAGGAGCGCGGTATTACCATCACTTCCGCTGCCACCACCGCATTCTGGCATTACGGCAACGATGTATATCAGCTGAATCTTATCGATACCCCAGGCCACGTTGACTTCACCGTTGAGGTGGAGCGTTCACTTCGCGTGCTTGACGGAACTATCGCTACATTCGATGCTGTGGGCCGTGTTCAGCCTCAGTCTGAGACCGTTTGGCGTCAGGCTGACAAATTCGGCGTGCCGAAGATTGCTTACGTCAACAAGATGGACCGTGTCGGAGCAGACTTCTTCGCATGTGTTCAGGATATCAAGGACAAACTTGGCGCAACTGCCGTTCCTATCAGCATCCCTATCGGAGCTGAGGATAAATTCATAGGTATCATCGACCTTATCGACAGGAAGGCCATCGAGTACGTCGCTGACGACTCTCAGGTCAACAACTTCCGCGAGATTCCGATTCCGGAGAATCTTGCAGGTGAGGTGGAGCTCTGGAGAGACAGGCTCGTAGAGGCTGCTGCAGAGTGCGATGAGACCCTGATGGAGAAATATTTCGAGGATCCGGCGTCCCTCACCAGGGATGAGATCATTGCAGCTATCCGCAAGGGTACCATTGCGATGAAGATTGTTCCTGCGACTTGCGGCTCTTCCTACAAGGACAAGGGCGTGCAGTTCCTCATTGACGCCGTTGTACGTTATCTGCCTTCACCGCTCGACGTCGGTGCCGTAAAGGCTACCGATGCCAAGACCGGAGAAGAGACTTCAGTGAAGCCTTCAGCTTCCGAGCCTTTCGCAGGTCTCGTGTTCAAGATTGCAACCGATCCGTTCGTAGGCCGTCTCGCCTATGTGAGAGCTTACTCCGGACATCTTGACGCCGGTACTTACGTGCTCAATACACGTACCGGCAAGAAGGAGAGGGTAGCACGTCTCTATCAGATGCACTCCAACCACCAGAACCCTATCGATTTCGTGGAGGCCGGTGACATCTGCGCAGCCGTAGGTTTCAAGGATCTCCGCACCGGTGACACCATCTGTGCCGAGGATCATCCTGTAACCCTTGAGGCAATGGAGTTCCCGGATCCGGTTATCGGAATCGCTGTGGAGCCTAAGACTTCCAAGGATCTCGAGAAACTTGGCGTCGCTCTCGCAAAGCTTGCCGAGGAGGATCCTACCTTCACCGTCAAGTCAGACCATGAGACCGGCCAGACCGTCATCAGCGGTATGGGTGAGCTTCACCTTGACATCATCGTTGACCGTCTCCGCCGCGAGTTCGGCGTGGAGATCAACCAGGGTGCTCCTCAGGTGAACTACAAGGAGGCTATTACCACCACGGTTCAGCATCGCGAGGTATTCAAGAAGCAGACCGGTGGCCGCGGTAAGTTCGCCGACATCATCGTTGAGATCGGACCTGCCGACGAGGGTCACACGGGTCTTCAGTTCGACAACCAGGTCAAGGGTGGAAACATTCCGAAGGAATACATCCCTTGCATCCAGAAAGGTTTCGAGACTGCAATGGCCAACGGTGTTCTCGCAGGTTACGAGGTTCCGTCACTCAAAGTCACTGTGCTTGACGGTTCATTCCACCCTGTCGATTCAGACCAGCTCTCATTCGAGATCTGCGCCCGCATGGCATTCCGTCACGCTTGCCCTAAGGCGCATCCGGTTCTCCTCGAGCCTATCATGAACCTTGAGGTTGTTACTCCGGAAGACTACATGGGAGACATCGTGGGCGACCTCAACCGCCGCAGGGGACAGATCAACGCAATGGATTCCACAGCCAATGGCGCAAGAATCGTCAAGGCGTTCGTTCCGCTCTCCGAGCAGTTCGGTTATGTCACTGTTCTCAGAACCCTTTCTTCAGGCCGTGCTACCAGCACGATGAGCTTCGACCACTATTCAGAGGTTCCGGCTAACCTGGCCAAGGAGGTTATCGAGAAGAGCGGCTACAAGGTCAGCGACGACGAATAATTATTAACAACGGTAAAAAGATTATTGATATGAGTCAGAAAATCAGAATAAAGCTCAAATCATTCGATCATATGCTGCTTGACAAGTCAGCAAAGAAAATCGCCGACACAGTGTCAGCTACCGGTGCCAAGGTTTATGGTCCTATTCCTCTTCCTACAAGCACCAAGATCTTCACTGTGAACCGTTCAACCTTCGTGAACAAGAAGTCCCGCGAGCAGTTCCAGCTCAGCTCTTACTGCAGGCTTCTTGACATTGACGACTCCAATGCAAAGACAGTGGATTCTCTCATGAAGCTCGAACTTCCTTCAGGCGTAGAGGTCGAAATCAAGGTCTGATAAGATCAGCGCATCCCGGCAGTGCGGGTTTGCATTACTCGGGATAAATATCTATATTTGCAGAACCGGTTTGACCCGGTTTTGCAAATCCGGTCCCATAGCTCAGTTGGTTAGTAGCATCTGACTCATAATCAGAGGGTCACAGGTTCAAGCCCTGTTGGGACCACAAAAAAGCCATCGCGTTGCGGTGGCTTTTTTGTGGTCCCTGACAGGGCCTTCGTATTTCCCCCTAATCCCCATTACGGGGGAACCGGCGCTGTCGCGCGTATTGAGGTTGTTCCTCGCCTTTTTGCGTCCCAACAGGGCTATGCGCTGCCGAGGCCGCGCAATGTCGAACCCCCAGTCCTCCGGACAGCCCCTATGGGGCACGGGGAAAGGTTTCCCCGGGACCCCTTCTGTCGCAGAGCTCCAGAAAAACGGAAGTCGCATTTCCCCCTGACCCCCATTACGGGGGAACCGGCGCTGTCGCGCATGTTGAGGCTGTTCCATCGCTTTGCGGACAGGCTCCCCCGCAAACTTCCCGACC
>SFPH01000046.1 GCA_004552115.1 Bacteroidales bacterium | reverse complement strand
TTCCCTGTCTGCATAGCCAAGACTCAGTATTCATTCTCCCAGGATCCGAAGAAATACGGTGCTCCGGAGGGTTTCACATTCGACATCAAGGATATCGTAATCAATGCGGGGGCAGAGATGATTGTAGCCATTGCCGGAGACATCATCAGGATGCCGGGACTGCCGAAGTCTCCTCAGGCATTGAGAATAGATGTCGTTGACGGACAGATAGACGGGCTCAGCTGAGCCCGTCTTTTCCTTATGCCGATCAGCCTTGCGGAACAGGATTGCTTCAGTTTGCGACCTCAGAGATGAATTTGATTCTTACCAGCCTGATTTCCAGCTCTTCGTAATCGCCCTGGAGCTCGTTCAGGGCATCCTCGAGGGAATCCGTCTCGGCTTCGTCGCGGAAATAGCCGTAAATCTCATTCACTACATCGGAATCGATATTCTGGTCAATATAGTAATTGAGGTCCAGCCTTGTCCCGGAATCCACGATGTTCTCGATGGCGGTGAGGAGTTCATCCATCTCCATTCCCCTTGCCGATGCTATATCCTCCAGGTCCATCCTGCGGTCAATGCTCTGGATTATGAAGATTTTCTCCGAGGACTTGTTCGGCATTGACTTCACGAGGAAATCGTCAGGGCGTATGATCTCGTTTTCCTCCACATACCTGGCAATGAGATCGATGAACTGTTTCCCGTATTTGCGGGCCTTGCCCTCTCCCACACCCTGGCAGGTCTTGAGCTCGTCCACGGTGACAGGATACATTATCGACATGTCCTCGAGAGAGGCATCGCCGAAAATCACCCACGGCTGAAGCTTGAGCTTGCGGGACACGTCCTTCCTGAGATCCTTCAGCATTGAAAGAAGAGCAGGGTCGCCTCCTGATCCTCCCTTTGCCGACGCCGGAGAAGGTGATTCTTCATCCCCCTCGTCCCCGTCTTCGGAAAAACTCCGGTCTCCGGCAAGCATGATCTTGTACGGAGCCTCCGAATATGCAATGCCTTCAGGGGTGACCGAAACAAGGCCGTAAGTTTCTATGTTCCTGCCCAGGAAATGAAGGATAAGAGCCTGATGGATAATCATTTCCCAGAATCTTGCATTATGCTCGGAGCCGGCGCCGAAGAACTTGGTCTTGTCGTGCTTGTAAGACTTCACCATTGCCGTGGTGATGCCGGCGAGAATATTGGCAAGATGCTCTATCCTGAAATTCTCGGGCAGTGAAGCGACAAGGTCGATGGCCAGTTTCAACTCCTTATGCGCATCGAACTTCGGTCTCGGGTTCAGACAGTTGTCGCAGGCTCCGCAGTTGTCCAGGGTATAATCCTCGCCGAAATAGCCGAGCAGCAGCTTTCTCCTGCATTCCCCGGATTCGGCATAGGCTACAGTCTCGAGAAGGAGCTGGCGCCCGATTTCCTGTTCGGAAACAGGCTTGCTCTGCAGGAACTTCTCCAGCTTGCAGATATCCTTGTAGCTGTAGTAGGCAATGCAGACTCCTTCTTTCCCGTCTCTGCCGGCACGTCCGGTCTCCTGGTAATATCCTTCGAGGCTCCTCGGCATGTCGTAATGGATGACATATCTGACATCCGGCTTGTCGATGCCCATTCCGAAGGCTATTGTGGCGACAATCACGTCCACATCCTCCATAAGGAAGCGGTCCTGATTCTCCGCCCTTACCTTAGCATCCAGTCCGGCGTGATATGGAACAGCCTTTATACCGTTGATAACCAGCATATTGGCAAGTTCTTCAACCTTCTTTCTGCTGAGGCAGTATATAATTCCGGCCTTCCCCGGATTCTGCTTTATGTATTTTATGATATCCCTGTCCGGATCCACCTTGTCCCTGACCTCGTAATAGAGGTTCGGCCTGTTGAAAGAGGACTTGAAGACCTTTGCGTCCTGTATGCCGAGATTCTTTACAATGTCGCTCTGGACCTTCGGGGTGGCCGTGGCGGTGAGCGCTATCACCGGAGCATCTCCAATCTCGTCGATTATCGGTCTGATGCGCCTGTACTCCGGCCTGAAATCGTGACCCCAGTCGGAAATGCAATGAGCCTCGTCTATCGCATAGAAAGATATCCTGATTTCCTTCAGGATGGCGACATTCTCCTCCTTGGTGAGGCTCTCGGGAGCCACATAGAGAAGTTTGGTGACTCCGGACATCAGATCCTCGCGGACTTCTGAAATCTGGGCCTTGCTGAGCGAGGAGTTGAGGAAATGTGCAATTCCCTCATTTCCAGTCACGAAACCTCTGATGGCGTCGACCTGATTCTTCATCAATGCAATCAGCGGAGAGACCACTATGGCGGTGCCGGGCAGAAGAAGCGCCGGGAGCTGGTAGCACAGGGACTTTCCGCCTCCTGTCGGCATTATCACGAAAGAGTCGTTGCCGTGCAGAAGATTCAGAATGATTTCTTCCTGGTTGCCCTTGAAATGGCTGAAGCCGAAGAACTCATTGAGTTTGGAGTGTATTGTCACATTGTCAATATCCATAGATAAAGTGGCTCAATTACTCAAATGTAGCATTTTTCCGCCAAACTTCAAAGGACGGGGCGGGAAATTATGACAATGAGCGGGAAAATTATTGGTTATTGTCAATAAAAATTGCGATATTTGCAGCCGTTTCGGCCCTTGCAGATAATGAAAAGCATGAAATTCATTGCTGCAGCATTTGCAGTAGTAATCGCTGCCTCTTCCTGCACCTCAACCGGCGTGAAGGGCGGCGTTGACGGAAATGACTCCACCGCAGTGGCTGTAAAGCCTGTAGATCCTAAGGCATTCCTTCCAAAGAAGAGCGAGATCGACTCTGTCAGCTATCTCGTTGGAATCAATTTCGGTTCCTTCCTCAAGGGATACAACTTCGGTGACCTCAACTATTCCGCCGTACAGAAGGGTATCAAGGATTTCCTCAATGCGAAGGGTGACTTCCGCGATTCAACATTCGCAGAGCAGTTCAAGATCAACCCTGAGCTGATGAACGAGGTATTCAACGCATATCTCGCAAAGAGGCGCGACTACACTTCAGCCGTAAACAGCCAGAAGTCTGCCGCATTCCTTGCTGAAAACCTCAAGAATGAGGGCGTACAGGCTACCGAAAGCGGTCTCCAGTACACCATCATCGAGGCCGGAAACGATATCAGGCCAGCCGCTGCCGATACCGTATGGGTTAAATACACCGGAACCCTCATCGACGGCACCAAGTTCGACGAGAGCCAGGCAGCTGAAGGCACCAGAATGCTTCTCAACCGCGTCATCAAGGGTTGGACCGAAGGTCTCCAGCTCATCGGCGAAGGCGGCAAGATCAAGCTTTTCATCCCTGCCGACCTCGCATACGGCGAGAACGGTTCACGCGGAATCGAGCCTAACAGCGCTCTCATCTTTGACGTTGAGCTCGTAAAGGTAGGCAAGGTTGCTGAGGAGAAGGCTGAATAACAGTTTCTCAAGATCAGACAGACATAAGGGCAGGCGAAAATCCCGGCAGGTCCGGGAGCTACGGTTCGCCTGCCTTTCTTATATGGGAAACAGTATATACACAAAACAATGGAACGTCCTCAAGGCGGTCCTGAACGCAAGAGAATATGGAAATTGAAGGAAGATTGGAAATCAAGCTCGCAGTCCAGAGCGGCAGATCCGCCAAGGGAGACTGGGCCAAGCAGGAATTCGTGATAGAGTATCAGGAGGGCAACTTCCCGACCAAGGCGTGCTTCAGCGTATGGGGTGCCGACAAGGTCAAAGACCTGGAGAGATACAATGTCGGAGACCAGATAAAAGTAGCTTTCAACATATCCAGCCGCGAGTTCAACGGCAAATGGTACACTGACCTCAGAGCCTGGAGAATCAGCCCGGCAGGACAGGTCAATACCGCAGCGGGACAGGGGTATGCCGCCCCTGCGCAAGGCTCTCATGGCTCAGTGCAGCAGCCAGGCTACGGCAGCCAGAGCTACGGAAATGCCGGCGGATACAATGATCTGCCTGCGGGATTTGCACCGTCATACGGACAGCAGGCACCGGCGCCGTCACTGGACGACATGCCGGGAGACGACCTGCCATTCTGATTACAGGCTTGAGCTGGCGTCCACCCTGCTTTCGGAAGGAAAGATGAATGTTTCGGAGGCTGGGGATGCCGTCGGTTTCAACTCCTCATCGTACTTCTCAAAGGCTTACAAGAAAAAATACGGCTTTCTGCCGTCAGAAAAACCTCAGCAGCAGAAATTTTTCGGCTTTGGTGTATATTTAATGGAATTTTATGCATATCTTTGTGGCGGACATTTCCTCCATGGTAAATGTCCCATGAAATTCCAATAACCAACTGAAAACAACCAGCCGGAATGAATCCTACATTCGGAAAAACTACTGCAATTGCTGCACTGGCTTTACTTCTAGCCACCGGACTCGGCGCCCATGACAAAGGGTTCGGCGTATCATCATTTTACTTTGAGACCAGAGTCGGCTATGAGGCCGCATTCCCTGGAATGGACTTCAATGCTGATGCCTCCGGCTTCAGGGGAAGTTTCCTTAACATGAGGCTTGACGGACAGATCTGCGAGGGTCTCACCTACAGCTACCGACAGCGTTTCAACAAACTCTCCGGCCGCACCTTCTTCGATGCCACGGACTGGATTCATATCGACTGGAAGGCCACCGACTGGCTTACTCTGGGAGGAGGAAAGCAGGTCGTGGGAATCGGCGGTTATGAGTATGACAGAGCACCTATTGACCTGTACTATTGCTCTGAATTCTGGAACAACATCGCCTGCTACCAGCTTGGCATCTCCGGTACTTTCAGCGTCGCTCCGGGGGACAACCTGCTGCTGCAGGTCTGCAACTCCCCGATGAGAGGCTACATAACTGACGACAGTGGCAACAATGTCGGAAATTCCAAGGTTGCCGTCAACCTCATGTGGTACGGCAGCCACGGATTCTATGAATCAATATGGTCAGCCAATGCCTTCCAGAACAGCACCGACTCCTGGATGTACTACGTGGCCCTCGGCAACAGGTTCAACATAACAGAATGGCTCAGATGGGACATTGACCTGATGGACAGGCTCGGCAAGGGAAGCGGATTCATCGGGGATTTCTCGATAATGAGCGAAATCTCGGCAGCTCCGGTTGACGGGCTCAGGGTTCATGCCAAATTCACCTGGGACCGCAACAAGGAATGCCACGAGGACTGGCTTGTTCTCTCCGGCACCAATGTAAGAACTGTCTCGGGCGGAGTGGAGTACCACCCCGTCAAGAGGTCAAGGGATACCGTAAAACTCTTCGCAATGGCCGGATACAGCTTCGGCGACTGCTATGGAGTCCTCGGCAACAAGGATCTTCAGATCCAGGCCGGAGTCAAATTCAGGCTTGACATTCTCGAAGGTGTCAAGGCCCTGATCCGCAAGAACAAATAACCGCTAAAACTAATACAGCAACACTATGAAGTGCAAATTCAGACTCCCCAACGGAGTGACCTGTCTGCTTGTGATCCTTGTCATCTTCGGCTATCTTTCAGCCGTGATGGGCCTCTCCAACATGCTCAACACGATGATGCACACGGCTCACGACCTGCTGCTCAACACCGTATTCTACATCATGGCCATCTGCGTTCTCACTGGAGCGCTTGCCAAGATTTTCACCGACTTCGGCGTTGTGGATCTGCTGCAGAAGGCGCTCATGCCGATCATGAAGCCTCTGTTCAACCTCCCTGGAGTGGCATCTCTCGGCGCTGTGATGACGTTCCTTTCCGACAACCCGGCAATCATCACGCTGGCCCAGGACAAGAAATTCGCCAAGTACTTCAAGAAATATCAGCTAATCTCCCTCACCAACTTCGGAACAGCGTTCGGAATGGGTCTGATCGTGATTGTGTTCATGATCGGCCAGGGATATTTCCTCGCACCGGTTGTCGGACTCCTGGGAGCAGTGATAGGCTGCATTGTATCCACCCGTCTGATGCAGTACTTCATCTGCAAGGAATACCCGTCTTTCAAGGAACAGGACGCAGTCGTGGAGAGCCACGCCATTGATGAGAATCAGGCAGAAAGCGATAATGGGCAGAAAGCCCCGGAGACAGGATTCGTGAAAGTCCTCAATGCTCTCCTCGATGGCGGAAAGTCAGGTGTTGAGATCGGTCTGGCCATCATTCCGGGCGTACTCGTGATCTCCACTTTCGTGATGATGATCACCTTCGGGGGAAGTACAGTTACAGATGCCTCCGGCAATGAGGCCGTGGTATTCACCGGAGCCGCCTATGAGGGAACAAGACTCCTGCCTTGGCTGGCATCGAAGATAGACTTCGTATTCAAATGGCTGTTCGGATTCCACGCTCCGGAGCTCGTGGCCTTCCCTATCACTGCCCTCGGCGCAGTCGGTGCCGCCCTTGGTCTCATTCCTGAATTCGCATCCCAGGGCATCATCGACGGCAATGCAATCGCCGTGTTCACGGCAATGGGAATGTGCTGGAGCGGCTATCTCTCGACTCATACCGCAATGCTCGATTCACTCGGTTTCCGCAAACTTCTTTCCAAGGCCTTCATCAGCCACTTCTTCGGCGGAATTGCGGCCGGAGTCTGCGCCCACTGGGTTTATGTCGGGATTACGGCAATAATGGCATTGATCTAAACCTGAATCTCCAACCGGAAGCAGAGCCTGCCGGAATGACAATGAAAAAGGGTGAACGTCGATAGCGTTCACCCTTTGCTATATAGTCCCTGAGGCTAAGCCAGCTTGTGGATAGCCAGGCCTGACCTAAGCTTAGGCTCGAACCAGGTGGTCTTTGGAGGCATGATCTTGCCGCTGTCGGCTATATCGGTAAGTTGCTTCATCGATACCGGATAGAGGGCGAAGGCAACCTTCATCTCTCCGCTGTCAACACGGCGTGAAAGTTCGCCAAGTCCGCGGATTCCGCCTACGAAGTCAATTCTCTTGTCCGTGCGCAAGTCCTTGATTCCGAGAATCTTGTCAAGGACAAGACTCGAAAGCACGGTTACGTCGAGAACCCCGATAGGGTCAGAATCATCATATCTTCCGTCACGGATATCCAGAGAATACCAGCGGCCTCCGAGATACATTGAGAACTGATGAAGACGCTCAGGACGGAATTCTCCCTCCCCTTCATATACTTTCACCTCGAAGTCAGCCTCGAGAGCCTTGAGGAACTCTTCCTCTGAAAGTCCGTTGAGATCCTTGACCACACGGTTGTAGTCGATGATCTTCAGCTGGCTCTCCGGGAAGCATACTGCCATGAAGTAGTTGTATTCCTCATTGCCGGTATGGTTCGGATTCTGTGCCCTCTTCTCTGCCCCGACACGAGCTGCGGCAGCTGTACGATGATGACCGTCAGCTACATAGAAGGCATCTACCTTGCCGGTGAACTCCCTGGTGATGGTATCGATGACCGCATCGTCAGTGATTACCCAGAAATCGTGTCCGAAACCGTTCTCGTCCACGAAAGAGTACTCCGGCTCGCCGGCTGAAGCCTTGGCCACAATCTCATTGAGGACTGCATTATCCTTATAGGCGAAGAATACAGGCTCGATGTTCGCATTCTGGATGCGGACGTGAATCATCCTGTCATCCTCCTTGTCCTTGCGGGTAAGCTCGTGCTTCTTGATCTTGCCCTCGGCATAGTCATCAGTATGGGCGCAGAGGACCAGTCCGTACTGTGTCCTTCCGTCCATTGTCTGGGCATAAACATAGTAGCAAGGCTTGGCATCCTGAACCAGCCAGCCGCGGCTCTGCCAGTCTGCGAAATTCTTCACAGCCCTGTCATACACACGCTGGTCGTGGTCGGGAAGAATAGGGTCGAAGTCAATCTCCGGCTTCGTGATATGAAGCAGGGATTTCTCACCGGCCTGCCTGAAGGCCTCTTCCGAATTCAATACATCATAAGGCGGAGCAGCCACCTCGGTGACAATCTCCCTTGGCGGCCTGACTGCCGCAAATGGTTTAACGCGTACCATAAATCTTATTTGTTAACCTGGAAACGTGTGCAGCCTTCGGTGAAGTATGCGACAATCTGGCGTGCGGCGGCAAGGCCTGCATTGACATTGGCCTCGGATGTCTGCGCACCCATTTTCTTAGGGGTTGCGAAAATCCTCACGCCGAATTTCTCGCGGAGAGCCTCATAGTTGTCCGGCATTACGTCGGCCACGTACTTGAGGTCCGGCCTGTCCTCGAGAGCCCGCTCGAGACCAGCCTCGTCAATGACTTCCTTGCGGGCGGTATTGACAAGCACGGCACCCTTCGGCATCGATGTGATGAGGTCATATCCGATTGAGCCGATGGTAGAAGGCAATGCAGGGATGTGCACGGAGACGAAATCGCTGGAAGAATAGAGTGCAGCAACGTCTGCAACCGGCTCTGCGCCAGCCTCGGCAATCTTCTCGGCAGGGATGAACGGATCCACGGCCTTGACCTTCATTCCGAGTGCGGCTGCCTTCTGGCCAACGAGCCTTCCGACATTGCCGAAGGCCTGGATGCCGACAGTCTTGCCGGAAATCTCGGTACCGGTGGCCGGAGTGAACTGGTTGCGGCTCATGTAAATCATCATTGCAATGGCGAGTTCGGCCACGGCATTGGAGTTCTGGCCGGGAGTATTCTCGACGACAACTCCGTGAGCGGTGGCGGCGGCGAGATCGACATTGTCGAATCCGGCACCTGCGCGCACTACGATCTTGAGCTTCGGAGCGGCGTCCAGAACACGTGCCGTAACCTTGTCTGAGCGGATGATCATCGCATCGACATCCGCAACGGCAGCCACGAGTTCATCCTCACCTGCATATTTCTCAAGGAGAACGACCTCATTGCCGGCCTCTTCAAGAATTGACCTGATACCGTTCACGGCAGCGGCCGCAAAAGGTTTCTGTGTAGCGAGAAGTATCTTCATGACGATTATTTCTTGAGGTTTTCGAATTCCTGCATGCAAGCCACGAGAGCGTTGACATCCTCAAGCTTGCAGGCATTGTAGATGGATGCGCGGAAGCCGCCGACTGAACGGTGTCCCTTGATGCCGACCATGCCCTTGCCCTTGGCAAATGCGAAGAACTCGTCCTGGAGATGCTCGTAGCCAGGTGCCATGACGAAGCAGACGTTCATCATCGACCTGTCCTCCACGGCAGCCGTGCCGGTGAAGAGTGCATTGCGGTCAATCTCGGCATAGAGGGTGTCAGCCTTCTCCTTGTCAATCTTTTGGATAGCCTCGACTCCACCGATGCCCTATATGAGTGCGGTAGTCGAGCATTGTTGGAATCTTGCGGGATACCTTTCCGAGGGCATCCTTGCGGATTATGGCGAAAATCACGCCGGCAGGGCCCACGTTCTTCTGGGCACCGCCGTATATCATGGCATACTTGCTGACATCCACAGGGCGGCTCATGATGTCGGATGACATATCGGCGATGAGCGGTACAGGAGAAATGATGTCCTCCTTGATTTCAGTGCCGTAGATGGTGTTGTTGGTAGTGATGTGGAAATAGTCGAGATCCGAAGGAATCACGTATCCCTTAGGGATGTAGGAATAGTTCTTGTCGGCAGAGCATGCGATGGCGTATGCCTCGCCGAGACCCTGAGCCTGCTGGAGAGCCTTGTGGGCCCACACGCCGGTGTCAAGATAGGCGGCCTTGTGCTCCAGGAAATTCATTGCCACATAAAGGAACTGGAGACTTGCTCCACCACCGAGGAACACTACCTCGTGGGTGTCAGGAATATTGAGGAGCTCTTTCCAGTTCGCCCTGACTTCATCCATCACTTCGCCCCACTCCTTAGAGCGGTGTGAAACAGACAAAACTGAGATTCCAGTGCCCTTGAAATCCCTGAGTGCCTCAATGGAGGCGTCAATAGCCTGCTGCGGAAGAATGCAAGGCCCGGCATTGAAAACGTGTACTTCGCTCATTTCAGTACAATAATTATAATTTTTGACAATTAAAGTATAATCGGTAACGATATATTACGTTGCCTATGGCAAATATAATGAATTAATATACAATTCCAATATATTTGCGATGGATTGTCAGAATTTCCTTTCGCAGGCTTGAGACTAATCAGCGCATTCCGGGTTTCGGGCAAACCCTTGACACTCATCTTCAAAATAAGCCGGTTCAAAGAAAACAAAAAAGGCCGACAGCAATCTGTCAGCCTTCTTGTGACTCCAATAGGATTCAAACCTATAACCTTTTGATCCGTAGTCAAATGCTCTATTCAGTTGAGCTATGGAGCCATTCAGGGATTTCTCCCGTATTCCTTACGCCTCAAGGGCGCCTTCTTCCTTGATCATATTGAGCTTCTTCTCCTTGATCCTGGCCTTCTTGCCTGAGAGGTTCCTGAGATAGAAGATTCTTGCTCTGCGCACCTTACCAACCTTGTTGAGCTCGATTGAGTCGATGAACGGTGACTCGTAAGGGAAAATCCTCTCGACACCTACACCGCCTGAAACCTTGCGGATGGTGAAAGTCTTGGTGAACGGCGTCGCGCCGCTGATCTGGATAACGACTCCCTTGAACTTCTGGAGTCTCTCCTTGTCACCCTCTTTGATCCTG
>SFPH01000332.1 GCA_004552115.1 Bacteroidales bacterium | reverse complement strand
ATGGTCCCGATCAGTCTCCATTGGAGCAGGAATCTGAAAATCAGATAGATGAGAATAATTCCCGCTGTCAGGGCGGCGGCAATGCGGATAGTTCTGCCGGGCCTGCGGAAGCTCAGAAACAAGCCGGCGATTCCGGCTGCAAGACAGAGCAGGGCGGCCGGAAGATTGAAATCGGACATCCCGTAAAGCCTCTCCGCCTTGTTCCCGGGCTCGGATGAGAGTTTCATCTCCTGGTACTCCACAAGCCGGTCAACGGCCGAGCTGAAACTTGTCCAGTCCTGATTCAGGGCAGACTGGGTTATCCGCGCCAGGCTGCTCTCGAAGAGCACAGTCTCCATCTCGGAAGGCGAATCCCCATTGTAGGCGATCTTCCACAAAATGTCCAGACTGACTTTACCGTCGCGGAGGCAGTTCTTCCCGAAGACATCGCGAAGAGGGCGGGTCCTGCCGGCCTGCATTGTCAGCCTCTTTCTCCGGCAGACCGCGGCTTTCCTCAACAGCAGGCATTTCCATTTCCTGCGCCCGGGCCTGACCGGGAACAAGCAGGATAATCAGGGCAGCCATCTTCGACAATGCCGCAAGATGCCTCCTGAAACCGCTGTCCTTCTGAAAGAAGAAGGAAAGGAAACCTATCAGCAGCAGAATATATCCGGAGCAGGTCACGGCAATCCCGGCCACGTCCCGGCTCACGGAATAGGTCGCCCCGCCGAAATCATTGTCAAAGCCGGCCTGACAGAAGCGGTACCCCTTGTATTTCAGAACTTTATTCATTGACACACGGGCCTCGGAGACCCCGGCTACGACCATTGTGCTGACATAGTCGGACGGAAATTCCGTACCCTCGTGATATTCCACATTGAAGTCCTTCAGCCCGATGCTGAACGGCATTCTCTCCATTCCGCTGCCGGTGTCGAAAATGTCGGACGACTCCCCCTCACGCAGATGGATGGTCCCGTGCCGCCCAGTCACGAAAGTCGTCGCAGCCCCGGCAAGTATGAGACCGAAGGCAATGTGAATCAGCAATGCGGGAGTCTTCAGGCGGGAGAATGCAATCAGACAGAAAGCGGACACCGCCACGGCTCCCCAGAGGATGACCGTGTACGGTGCCCGATAAAAATATGTTCCGGCGAAATCGTGCCCTTCCAATGCCTCAGCCACCGATGCCCCGACAAGCAGGACAATCAGGAGAGCAAGAAGCAGAAAGGGCATTTTTCTGAGCCGTGCCTTCATGTCAAGCCTGTTCCCATTGGCTGCGGAGGAGTTCCACTGCGGCAGGAACCACCACATTCCTGTCAGCTGCGGTGCCGCATTCAAAACTTATATAGTTCTGATAATCAAGTTCTTTCAGAGCCCTCATTCCACAGCTGACCATCCTCACCAGGCATTCTTCTCTGCCCGCGGCTTGCCACGTGAACGTGCTGGAGATATTTGCCGGCGGAAATGAAGGCGGCATAGTCTGAGGTCTCCTCCTGCATGTGCCAGAAGTCCCCCATGCATCTGACGCCCTCGCTGTCAGCGTCACGGCAGATGGCGGCGGCATCGGAGACAAGGCGGAGATAGAAGGCCTCCTTCCTGTTGAGCGGCTCCAGAATCACTGTCGTATTATGCTTCAATGCATATTCACCGAGCTCGTGAAGCTGTTCGCAGAGATAGGCCCTGGTCTCCATCGTATGAGGCCTGCAAGGTTTCTGGCCATTGAAGGCCGGCACCATTATCACACCCGTGGACCCGATTTCCCCGGCAGCGGCAATGAGTTCACGCATTGAGGAGTCAAACGAGGCCTTGACTGCCGGATCTTCGCCTTGATATTCCTGCCGCTGAGAGCCTGGCGGAATTCCTCGGCCCTCTTCAGAAGCTGCTTCCCGTGAGGCTCGAAGCCCACGATTCCGAGCTTCTCCATATAGTCGAATTTCTCATTGAGGCTCTCCCCCGGAGCGGTGCCTTCCTGGAAGGAAAGCCTGAGCTCAGGAGACTTCTTCGTCCCTGTCCCGGAAGCGCAGGATGTCAACAATCCCGCCGGCGTGGAAAGAACTGCAGCCCCGGCAATCCCTGCCGCAGCGCTGCCAAGAAAACTTCTCCTGTCCATCCTACTTGGCTTTTCCAGGTACCTGAACTGTATAATCCGACATATCCATTGGACCTAGCTCCAGCTTCTCCGGGAGATAATCCAGCTCAGACTGGCTCATTGCGTCCCAGGTTACGGTATCTCCGGTATAGGCAGCCGTTCTTCCCATCACGCCGGCCAGGGTGGACATTGCGCAGGCAGTGGCCTCGTCGATCGGCTCGCCCTTGCGGATATGGTTCACGAGGTCAACGTGCTCGAGAACGTATGGATTATGCTGCCGGAACTCAGTCTCAGCCTTTTCATTGTCGAACTTCCAGACCACATTGCCGTCGAGATCCTTGATCTCGTGGTCAAAGCTGTTCCAGGAACCCTTGGCTCCATAGATAATCTCGCCGACAGCATTGGAGCAGCCGTCAATCTGGCGGCACATGCTGTGGAGATGAACTCCGTTCTCCATCTCAAAGTCAATGCTGAACTGGTCGTACTGGTCGCCGGTAATGCGGCGGTGACGGGCTCCGAAACCAGTTGCCTTCGCAACCTTATAGCCTGACATCCAGAGGAATACGTCAATATTATGGACATGCTGCTCCACGATATGGTCTCCGGAAAGCCATTTCCAGTTCACCCAGTCGCGGATCATCCATTCCATATCGCTCCAGCCCTTCTCACGGTTCCTGTACCAGAGCATTCCCTGATTCCAATATACA
>SFPH01000331.1 GCA_004552115.1 Bacteroidales bacterium | reverse complement strand
CAGCGCCATCAAGTCCTGCCTCAAGGAGATGCATCTGGACGACAAGGTCTATAAGCCGAAGGATGTCCTGGGGCGCATCTCGATGGCGAAGAACAATCTCGTCACTCCCGCCGCCTACAAGGCCAATACCCAGGCAATCGTCAACGACACCCATGCCAAAAAGCCTGAAATTTGCAATATCTACGCGAAATATGCGGAGAAATGCAAGGCTGCCGGCGTGATGGACTTCGATGACATTCTCCTGAACATGAACATACTGTTCAAGGATTTTCCGGACGCCCTGGCCTCCGTAGCGGACAGGTTCGACTACATTCTCGTGGATGAGTACCAGGACACCAACTTCGCCCAGTACCTCATTCTCAAGAAGCTGAGCCAGAGGCACAGGAACATCTGCGTGGTCGGGGACGACTCTCAGTCCATCTATGCCTTCAGGGGAGCGAAAATCGAGAATATCCTGAATTTCCGCAAGGATTATCCGGAGTGCAGGCTCTTCCGCCTCGAGCAGAACTACAGGTCCACCCGCAATATCGTCGGGGCGGCCAATTCCCTGATCGAGAAGAATGAGTCCAGAATCCCGAAGACCTGCTTTTCCAGGGGAGACGAAGGGGACAGGATCCGTCTGGTGAAGGCCTACACTGAAGCCGAGGAAGCCATTCTCATAGCCTCGGCAATCATCAAGAGAATGAGTGCGGAACATTGTCAGTATCAGGATTTTGCAATCCTGTACAGGACCAATTCCCAGTCCCGTGCCATAGAGGAGGCGCTGCGCAAGCGCAATCTCCCGTACATGATTTATTCCGGCAATTCCTTCTTCGACCGCGCCGAGGTGAAGGATATGATGGCCTACCTCAAGCTTGCCGTCAATCCCAATGACGACGAATCGTTCCGCAGGGTGCTCAACAAGCCCGCCAGAGGAATTGGCGCCACCTCGGAGGAGGCTCTGGCCAATGCTGCCCGAAATGCCGGAGAGTCATTGTTCCAGGCCTGCTCGTCAGGTGCACTGGCGGCATTCTCCGTCGCAAGGGAACTTTCCGCCAGATGCGGGCTCTACGCCTCCTTTAAGGAGGACAATTCTATTGAGAATCAGTCCCGTGCCGCCAATGTCGAGGAACTCCTCAACAGCATCCAGGGCTTCGTGGAGGACAGGCGCAACGAAATGAAGGAGGAAATGCTTGCGGACGGCTCGGCCGTGGATGTGGAATCCATCAATGATGAAGATCTTCCTGTCGTGACACTGGGTGATTTCCTCGAGGATATTTCCCTCCTGAGTGCCGTTGATGTCAAGGATGACGAGGATACCTCCAACAAGATAGCCCTGATGACCGTCCATTCCTCCAAGGGACTCGAGTTCCCTTATGTTTTCGTGGCGGGAATGGAGGAGAATATTTTCCCATCCGGAGGAATGTTCGCATCGCCTCAGGAAATCGAGGAGGAGAGACGTCTTTTCTATGTGGCTCTGACCAGGGCCAAGAAAGCTGTGGAGATAAGTTTCGCTTCTACGAGAATGCGGAACGGCAAGCACGAATCCAATTCGCCGAGCCGCTTCATCAGGGAAATCAATCCTGAATATGTCGAGAACCCGTTGAGGGACAGCGATTTTGATGACGAAGACGAGGGCTTCGGAGGCTTTGGCTCAGGCTTCGGGCGCAGCTCCGGGTCATGGCAGGAACGAAAGCCGGGCCGGACAGGTATGTCTTTCGGCTACGCTTCTTCATCTCCTGCGGTAAAGGCAGGTCGCAATGTCCCCGGAGCGGGCCGTACAGCCCCGTCAGGCCAGCCGTCCAGCCGCACGATTCCTTCGAATCTCAAGCCCCTGTCCAGGGCAGTCGCCTGCACAGAGGCAGGGAACGCCGGACCGCAATCCTTCCGGGGATTTCACATCGGTCCTGGACCTGAGAGCCGGCCAGCGCATCGAACACAACCGCTTCGGCCTGGGTACAATAGTCGAAATATCCGGAAGCGGGACCGATCTCAAGGCCAAGATCGACTTCGACGCTTCCGGAATAAAGATTCTTCTGCTCAAATATGCCAAGATCCGCCTGGCGTAAAGCCTTGGGAATCAGCAGGAATGCCTATTGGAAATCGGTAAGCATTATTTCCGCCGGCGCACGCTTCTGTGCCAGCAGCTCCTTCATCTTCTGCATTGCAGGCGCACTGTGCCTGTAGAACATCTGGAGTCCCGCACAGAGTGAATTGAGACCGGCCTGGCCGTTCTTTGCCTTGTCGAAGCGGTGCTTCGG
>SFPH01000330.1 GCA_004552115.1 Bacteroidales bacterium | reverse complement strand
AGCGCCGCGATATGATAATGAAACTCCGCCGGGAGCGTGACATGGCAGGACTTTCAGCATTGCAGGACGAACTCCTCGCCGAGACACACGCCATCTGTGCCTCGATGCCGAAGCCGCAGTTCAGTGCGGAGCAGAAAGAGGCTTACGCCAATGTCGGCGGCACTCCTTTCCTAGACGGGCAGTACACAGTTTTCGGAGAGGTCGAGTCCGGCATTGACATTGTCGGAAAGATACAGGAAACGCCGACCGGTCGCGGGGACAGGCCGACGTCTGACATCAAGGTTGTTTCAATGGAGGTGATGCGGTAGCATCAGCCCTTCTTCGACTCTCTTTCTTCTTCTACCGTCGGTGCCGAGTCCTTGTACTTGAACCGGCGGATTTTCATTGTCGCGGTCTTCTCGAAATGAGCTTGACCTGGACATTGTGGACAGGGTAGCCGATTGAGCCGACCGTCCTCCATCTGTTCATCGAGAAACTGACCGGCGGGGATGTCTCGGTGAGACCGTAGCCTTCGTCGTCGCTGTCGCCCCACTGGGTGAATTTTTCCTTGGAAAATACCGTTGTGGAAAACTCATAGAGCCTTTCGTTGTAATTATTATTTTGGTCGCAAATATATATCATTTGGTCGGATATTCCAAATCTGTACATCTTCTTTGAATGAGTATCTGTATCTTTGTATCAATCAATTGCGGATTTTAAGAAAGATTATGCGTATTTCAGACATATTTTCATCACTTTTCAGGATGCCGGACAAGACGCTTGCGGCATTCTCCATTATTTCCAACCGTCTCAGGTTCATTGCCGAAGGCGTCTCGCTCGGGCCGCGTTCACGTATCCGGGGCTGGGTGAAGCTGGTCCGGAAGCGCGGGGCTGAAATAACCATCGGCGAGCGTTTCAATTTTTCAAGCGGCCTGAATATCAACAGGATAAGCCGCAGGCAGACAGGCTGCATCTGTGCTGAGGAAGGGGCGAGGATAGCAATAGGCGACAATGTCGGGATTGTTGGGAACAATGTCAACATCGGGGCATGCTGCGTGATAATGGACCACGATGCCCACAGCCTGAACCATGAGCTGCGGCGCAGCAGGGCCGACGAACTTGGGGACATTGCCTCCGCACCCATTGTGATAGGGGATGATGTTCTCATCGGCACAGGATGTTACATCCTTAAAGGCGTTCACATCGGCCCGCGCAGCATTGTCGGGGCCGGCAGCGTCGTTACCCATGATGTTCCTCCGGATGAAATCTGGGCCGGTAACCCGGCACGCTTCATCCGCAGGATTTGAGTGGAAGTGATTCAAATTAGCCCGACTATTTGCCAATAAGCGCAATTTTTGCTAAATTTGTGGGATTGTGTGAAAATTTGTAAAGACAATGGCTTTAGTAGATATTATCAAGAAAGTGTTCGGAACCAAATCCGACCGCGACATGAAGAAGATCAGGCCGATACTTGAAAAGGTGCTTGCGGCCTATGAGACTATTGACAAACTTGACAATGACGGCCTCAGAGCCCATTCAGCAGAGCTCAAGAGAAGGTTGAGGGAAGTTGAGAAGCCGTTTGAGGACAGAATTGCCGAAATAAAGCTTCAGCTCGAGAGCGATATACCTGTCAGCCAGAAGGAGCAGCTTGCCACAGAGTCCGACAAACTCGTGAAGGATGAGGATGCCGCAATCGAGAAGATGCTCGACGAGATTCTCCCGGAGGCATTCGCGATAATGAAGTCAACCGCCCGAAGGTTCGCTCAGAACGAAATTGTCGAGGTGACTGCCAATGACTTTGACCGCGCGATGAGCGTGTCCCACGATTTCGTGGAGATCGACGGGGACAAGGCGCTCTGGAAAAACCACTGGGTTTCCGGAGGAAACGAGCAGACCTGGGATATGGTCCACTATGACGTCCAGCTCATCGGAGGTATCATTCTCCATCAGGGCAAGATTGCGGAGATGGCGACATGATGAACGAACTGGAGCGGTGTCAATAATCCAGTTCCTTGGTCAGCAGACTTTCCAGTTCTTCGGCAGAGAGGCGCAGGCGAAACTGCCCGCGGATGGCCACCGAGATGCACCCTGTCTCTTCCGACACCACCACGGCAATGGCATCGCTGTTCTGCGATATGCCCATGGCGGCACGGTGCCTCAGTCCCAGTTCCTTGGGGATGTCGATGCTATGTCTCACGGGCAGGATACACCCCGCCGCCTTGATGCGTTTCTTCGAGATGACCATGGCACCGTCGT
>SFPH01000329.1 GCA_004552115.1 Bacteroidales bacterium | reverse complement strand
CGAAACAATAGTGTTAATCAACGCAATGAGCACCAGCACATACAATGCAACCGAACCGCTCTGCAATGCCGAGCTGAAGATGAAGAACTTGCTAAAGAATCCGGCCACGGTGGAATTACAGGCAGGCCCGCAGGACCTTCATTGTGTCTGACCCTCACGGGAAGATGGACATTTTCGTGGAACTTCTGATGCGGAACGGGATTGTGGACAAAGGTATGAAATGGTCTTTCGGCCGTAATCATCTGGTGGTTATTGGGGATGTCTTCGACAGGGGAGAGGATGTCACGCAGATTCTCTGGCTGCTGTACAAGCTTGAGAGTGAGGCGGAAAATGCTGGCGGACGACTGTCTTTCCTGCTCGGCAATCACGAACCTATGGTGCTCGCCGGGGACCTGAGATATACTGAGAAGAAGTATCTGGACGTGGCTGACACTCTCGGTCTCACTGTTCCGGCCCTGTATGGCGGCAATACCGAGCTTGGCAGGTGGCTTGCGACCAGAAATACCATCGAGAAGGCCGGGAGGAATATTTTTGTCCACGCCGGTCTCGGGCCCACGCCGGTCTCGGGCCTGAGATGCCGGGATTGGGACTCACCATTCCGGAAATCAATCTTGCAGTGAGTTCCGGTCTGTTCAAGGACAGGGCGCAGCGGTATGCAGACCCGGTTCTGAAGACATTGTACACCAATCCGGGTCCCCTCTGGTACCGTGGACTGGTGCTTGAAGAGGAAAGGTACAATCCGATAGAGCCATCTGAACTGGAGACTGTCCTGGGCTATTTTGATGCAGCCCGCATTTTCGTCGGACACACTGTGATGGACGACATCACCGTTCTTTGGGACGGCCGTGTCATTGCGGTGAATGTGGACTATGAAGAGAATCTGCGCTCCGGCCGCGGAATGGCGGTTATGCTGAAGAGAAACAGAACTTCTGATTATTTGCAAGTCATAAAAGGAGATTCCACGCTGAAGCCCCATATCACGGTTGGTCAGGTCTCCAAAGACCGAACTTTCGACGCTCGGGGGCTATATTGAGGATGGCTCGCCTGCCTTTAGGCATCCACATCGCACAAAGCAGAGCAAATGTCCATCGTGCAAAACAGCGAGCAGGGTAGTGTCTTGCACGATGGACTGAACAGAATCTCAGTTCACCACGATTTCATCCACGAAGAGCCAGGCCGATAGAATCTCAGTTCACCACGATTTCATCCACGAAGAGCCAGGCCGATACGGCCGGGTTACGGAAGGCCATGTAACGTACATAGCGTGCTTTTTCATTGCATATGACATTGAAGTCGCGGAAGATCAGATTCGGGTCAGAGACAGGAATGTCATTGAAACATTGGCCTGCCGGAGTGAAATTCCGGCCATCATCTGAAACTGATATCTCAACCCTCTCGGGGAGAAAGATTCCGGGGCCCGCAGATTGGAGGAATGTTGCCCCGATGTAGTGGATGTCAGTTGGTTCCCCAAGGTCAATGACAACGTTTATGTCAGAGAGGAAACCCATCCAGCGCCCGTCATTATTGGCCCATCCGCCGCATTGCCCGTCAATCAGGCTTGTCTCGCCGGAGGCAGGATATGATCTGTGCCAAGGTTTCACATACCGGATCTTCCGGCCAATGGCCTTATTGGTGACAGGAGACAGGGCTGCCTTGCGCTCCCCGTATTCATTCTCAAGGTCAAAGACTGCGTATCCATTGTCCCTGAGCGCATCCATCGCAATCAGGGCGCGCCTCCTGAAATCCTGATAGTCAGCCTTGCTCCCGGCAGGGCTCCAGCCTATCTCGGCAATCGCCGCAGCCCGTGGCCACAGCATATGCTCAGCGTGACTTTCCGTCGGTACATATTCAGTCCAGAGATTCGCCTGGACGCCAAGAAGCCTGTCCAGGCCCTTCTGCGGCATTGTGGGCTCCACCGGCTCATATCCGAAAACTTTCTCCAGCGGAAGATAGCCTCCAATGGATTCAGGCTCAAGGAATGGTGCATCCTGGGCCTTGTCCAGATAGCAGTAACTTCCCGGGCACATTATGACATCATTGCCCATATTCATTGCTGAAATCCCACCTTCCGTCCCTCTCCACGACATCACGGTTGCAGTCTTGCTCACTCCTCCTTCCAGAATCTCGTCCCAGCCGATGATTTTTCTTCCTTTACTGTTTACATATTTCTCAATGCGCCGTATCATATAGCTTTGGAGCTCATCCACATTCTCAAGACCCTCCTCCTTCATCCTCCTCCGGCAGTCAGGGCAAGTCTTCCAGGCCTGTTTGCCGGCTTCATCTCCTCCAATGTGTATGTACTCCGAAGGGAACACCTCGATCACCTCATCGAGAATATCCTGCAACATCTTGAATGTCACTTCCTTGCCAATGCAGAGGTCAGCATGGGTCTCTGGATTTCCCCCGCATCCCACCTCCGGATAAGCAGCCAGAACCTCTTCAGAATGGCCCGGCATCTCGATTTCCGGAATCACTGTTATATGGC
>SFPH01000045.1 GCA_004552115.1 Bacteroidales bacterium | reverse complement strand
AGGGAATTGAACTCGTAATGCTCGAAAAGTCCGGCTACATTGCTGTCGTATTTCAATGTCAGCCTCATGTCGTCCATTTCCGTGTCCAGAGGGATGTCCGTCTTTATGGTCACCAGCTCGTGGCTCAGCCCTATGTGCCCTCTCGCGGCCTCGAACTGTTCCCTCTGCCTGGGGGTGAGTTCGTCGAGATGATTGTAGATGTTCTCCACGCTGCCGTATTTTCCGATCAGCCTGGCAGCCCCGACTTCCCCGACTCCCTTTACGCCAGGCACATTGTCGGCAGTGTCCCCGCAGATGGTCAGCATCTCGATGACCTGCAGGGTGGAACTTATGCCATATTTGGCGCAGATGGCATCCTTGTCGAGGATTTCCGCATTTTCTCCCGCCTTGCCGGGACGATATTGGAAGATACCGTCATCCACGAGCTGACCGTAGTCCTTGTCGGGAGTCACCATGTAGATGTCCGTGTCAGGGGACTTCATCCGCCTTGTCATGGAACCGATGACGTCGTCAGCCTCGAATCCCGGCATCATCAGCACCGGGATGTCAAGCGCCCTGCACAGTTCCTTCAGCGGTTCGAGAGCTTCTATGACAAGCTGGGGAGTCTCGTCCCTGTTGGCCTTGTATTGAGGATACATCTCATTCCTGAAAGTGCCTCCGGGCGGGTCGAATGCCACGGCAAGATGCGTCGGCTCTTCCCGGTGTATCATTTCCAGGAGATACTTGGTGAATCCGAAAAGGATGGACGTGTCCTCTCCCTTGGAGTTTATCATCGGACGCCTCAGGAATGCGTAGTACATCTTGAAGATCAATGCGTGTCCGTCTATGAGGAATAATCTGGCCTTCATCTTTCTATGAATTGAATGAAATGTCGGAGAATGCCAATGTCGGTATCTGCCTGCTCATCCCTGCCATCGGGTCCGTGCCTGCGGCAATGAGGGAATTCCAGAGGCTGACCATGTCTCCGGTGATGAGCATGCTCTCGATCGGCCTGGCAATCTGGCCGTCCTTGAACTCGAAACCTTCCACTCCGTATGAGAATTCGCCCGTGGCGGCATTGCAGTTGCCTCCATTGAAGCCCGTCACGAGAATTCCGCTCCCGCAAAGTTCCAGGATGCCGTCGCGGTCAAGTCCGCCTTCTCCTCTCCGCAAGGCTTCCGTCAATGAAGCATTGCCGTTCACGAAAGGCTGGAGTACCGGCCTGTTGGCCGTGTCTGATGTCGCCTCCATCCCCATCTTGCCTGACATATAGGTGTTTATGAAGTATTCCTTCACTACTCCGTCAATGATGATGTCCCTGTCAATGCAGGCCCTTCCGTCCTGTTCGAAGAGGATGGATCCGCATTTCCCCGGAACCCTCGGCCTGTCCACGAGGGACATTCCATCCCGGAACATCTTCTTTCCCAATGAGTCTGTCAGGAAGGATGATCTCTGCTGGATGCGGAGCCCGGAGAGGGCGCTGATTATCGGACTTATGAGCTTGCCGCAGACCTTCCTGTCCACTACCATCACATATTTGCCTCCGGGAATGCGTTCAGGCCCGATCTGGCTTACCGCCTCGGCAACTGCCTTTCTGCCGCACTCGGAGCCGCTGATCAGGTCCGGACTGATGCCGTAGTCCCAGTACATTCCGCTGTATCTGTCTCCGGCATTGTCCTGTACCGTGGCCTGGGAACTCACTTCAAATGAGGTCTCGACCTGGCGGCATCTCGTTCCTGAAGAATCGAGGAAAAGAGTGTCGGCAAGGGTGTTGTTGTACTCGACTTCCTCGGAAATCAACTTCCAGCCATTGCCTTCGCAGCCTTCCTTCCCGAATACTGAAACAGCCTCCGCCGCCGCAATCCTGTCCTTTCCGGTTATCGTGTCGTAGGCATACCAGCAAAGCCCCATCTCATCACCTTTCGCTGCCTCCCGGGTAGTCTCGGAAGGAAGTTTCCTGAAAGGATCCACGGCCTGGAGTCCAACATGCTCCACCGCCTGCTTCATGAATGCACGTATATTGTTGTCATCCAGACGGTTGGTGGAGAATATGCCGTATCTTCCGCCTGCGTACAGCCGGAATGTGAGCGACCTGTCTCCGGTGTGGCGTATATTGTCAAGCTCGCCGTTGAGCAATGCGACAATGTCGGTGCAGGCCCATCGAGGGCAGCCTCGATGCTGTTCTCCGCAATCCTTATCTCCTCATTGGAGATGGCGCAGCCCATATCTTCTATGCACTTGTATTCCATTTCCTTGTTTCCCGCAATCATAATCATTCTCCGCCCACGGTAAGCTTCTTCACCAGAACCGTAGGCATTCCGCAGGACACCGGCACGGACTGTCCCTTGCCGCAGGTCCAGGCCCCGTTGTCGATGCGGCAGTCATTGCCCACGGCAATGATGTCGCTCAGCGCCTGAGGTCCGTTTCCGATCACATTTATGTCATTGACAGGGGCGGTGAGCCTTCCGTTCTCGATGAGATATCCACTCTTTACGAAGAAGGTGAAGTCACCCTCCCCGATCTTGACCTGCCCGTTGCTGAACTCATTGACATAAATGCCCTTCCTTACCGAGGCAATGATGCCTTCCGGGTCCGCATTCCCGCTCTCCATGTAGGTGGCCCGCATCCTCGGGATCGGGGAGGACCTGAATGTCTCCCTTCGCCCGTTGCCGGTAGGGGAGACCCCGTACCACTTCGCGCTGATCCTGTCGTGAAGATAGGAGGTCAGTATTCCGTCCTCCACCATCATTGTCCTCTGGCCCGGAACTCCCTCGTCGTCGAAATTCAGGGAGCCCCTGTTTCCTCGGATTGTGGCGTCATCCACAATATTGATGCCTGCAGGGCATACCCGTTTGCCCATCTTGTCGGAAAATATGGACTGGCCCTTCCTGTTGAAATCGGCCTCGAATGCGTGTCCCATCGCCTCGTGGAGAAGGATTCCGGAGGCTCCTGCCCCCATCACCACCGGCATTTCACCGCCCTTGGGACGCCTGGCGTCGAAGGAGGCGTCCATATTGCCGGTCATTTCCGAGACCATTTCGCCGATAAGAGTTTCCGTGAGCATTTCCGCTCCCGTCCTGAAACTCCTGGAAACATTCCTGACAATCTTTTTCCCGTTCTGTTCCGCAGTCAGGGACGCCTGGAGAGTCGTCATCGGGCGGGTTTCATACTTCAGTTCCCCGAATGAATTGTACATCAGGTAGTCGCTGGCCTGGCTGCTCATCGAGCAGGTGATTTTCCTGATTCTGGAGTCCGCGGACTTGATGCCGTCCTCCAGTCTGTGGAGCCATTCCACGGCGACGGAAGGACTCGTTGTCCTCCAGTCCTGCAGTATGGGATACCTGTCCGCTGCCGGGTTCGGCGCACCTGTGTACAGCCGTCTCACTTCCCGGCCCCCATTGGCTCCGAGGGCGGTATAGACGGCTCCAGTGCTCCTGGTCTCCACCGGTTTCACGGCTCCGCTTCCGGATGTCAGCGCAATCGAGGACGCAGCCCTTGCCGCAGCCTCCATGTCGGAGGGCAATGTGCTCTCGGAATAGGCGTAGCCGGTCTTTTCCCCGCAGAGCACCCTGATTCCGACTCCGTAGTCGACGTTCAGTCCGCCGGAAGTAACCTCTCCGTCAATGAGCTGATGTATCTGAATGACAGTGTTCTCGAAGTAGAGGTCGCAGTAATCGCCTCCGTTTGCCAGGGCGATGGCCGCAAGTCTTTTCATCTCTTCGACTCCTGTCTGAAAAATGTCAATGTAGTATTGTCTTTCCTGAATCATTTTGAAACCTCCGGTATTCCGGTATCCGACGCCGCCCTGATTATCTCATAGGTGGCGCTGTCCTTGATAATCATTCCGTCCCTGCGCCCCTCGGCGATGACCTTGAACGGAATCTCCGAATTGTCCGCCAGTATCCATCTGTCGGCGATCGGAATATAGTCGTTGAAGAAATAATGCAGACCAACGACATAGCGTCTCCTGATGGTAGGCTCCGGGATATTGTGACCGCCTGCGGCGACTCTGGCCTTGACTCTTTCGACTGCGAGGTCGGGGGAGTTCAGCCAGAAATAAAGCACAGTGACCTCATATCCCTCCGACTGCGCATATTTCACCATTTTCTTGAGGCTCCTGGTCGCCAGGGTCGTCTCGATGGCGAAGTCCTCGTGACGCCTGAAAAGATAGTTTATCTTGAGGAGCATCAGCTTGCTGGCCTGGATCGAGGCAGAGTCAGGGCTGAATGGGGACAGACTTTTGGCGAACTCGTCCGAATTGACGAACTGGCTGCAGCTCAGCATCTCCGGCAGCAGCGCATATGAGGCCGTCGTCTTTCCGGCTCCGTTGCAACCTGATATGATGTATAATTTCGGCATAACACGAACAGTTTTTCATCCTTTCCGGTGCGTGACCCCGTATCCGAACAATGCGAAGTCGCCCTTGCAGGGATCTCCGGGAAATATCCCGGCGAATGCGTCGGTGATTTCCCTGACGGTGACGATGTCCTTCTGTTTCCTCGCTGTAAGTCCGATGGAGACTGCAGTGTCGTAAACGTGGACGTCCAGCGGTATCAGCAAATCGGCCGGGGAGGTGTTCTTCCAGACTCCGAGGTCCACCTTGCCGTCATCCCTGACCAGCCATCTTCGCATCATGTTGATTTTCTTTCCCGGGGCCCGGGGATCCGGTTTCTGTCCGAAAACCCCTGTCCTGAACATCTCCAGGCTGTATCCTTCGAGGCTGTCGCACTTTTCATAGATGTCCTTCAGCCTTGAGCATATCGCAGCCACCTCGCTCCATTTCACTGTCCTGTGGATACTGGTCCCGTCATCCCTCCATTCTCCCTTCATCACATAGTCGTAAGGCTTCCAGTCCATGTGGTCGAAGAGTCTGGTGCAATCCCTGACTATCATTGCCCTGCGTCCCCAGGCAAAATGAGAGGCGAACACGGCGGCTGTTTCTATATCTTTCAGGCAGCGCGTTCCCCTCTTCTCCATTTCGGCGAACCTTGCCGGGAAGGCTATCGGGTCTTCCCGGAAGTACGCCGGATCATTGTATGTCTCCGCCCATCCGCGGAGAAGGTCGATTGTCCTGTTGTCCATCAGCCCTCGGTAGCCGACTCAAGTTTCTTCATGATCGAGAAGATGAAGAGGGCGGAGATGAGGCACAGAGCTATGAGCAATGTCCACACTCCCCAGAGCGGAACCTTGTTCCAGATGGCTCCCGGAATGGATACGAGGTAGTTTCCGATGGCGGTTGCCGCAAACCAGCATCCCATCATTGCACCCTTGTATTTAGGAGGAGCAACCTTTGAAACGAAGGAGATTCCCATTGGCGAGAGCAGGAGCTCTGCGAATGTGAGGACGAAGTATGTGGAAATGAGCCATTCCGGAGAAACGAGGTCAGGACTTACCGTGCCGCCGAGTTCCTTAGGCGATGCAAGCCCGATGGATGCTACGGTGAGGATGGAGAATCCGACTGCGGCCACAATCATTCCGAGACCGATCTTGCGGGGTGCCGAAGGCTCCTTGCCCTTCTTTGCGAGGGCTCCGAAGATGGCCATGGACAGCGGTGTGAGGGCCACTACGAAGAATGGATTGAACTGCTGGAAATCGGAAGGCAGAATCTTCACGACACCGGACATTCCCGAATAGATCCAGTATGCTCCGCCCCAGAGAAGCAATGTGGCGGCTCCGCAGGCAATCTTGCTTTTCTTCTCCTCGGACTGGAAAATGCCGAAAAGCGTATAGATGGACACGGCAATAAGGAAGAGGCTGCCGATGTTGAACCCGATTCTGGTGAATCCTGAAACGGAGCTGGCAGTATAGTCGCGGGCGAAGAGGGTCATCGTGGCTCCGTTCTGGTGGAATGCCATCCAGAAGAAAATGACTACTGCGAACACGAGCATGAGGGCAGTGATGCGGCTCTTGGTCTGCTCCGGAGTGAGCTCCACTTCGCTGGAGTTGGCTGCCTTGGCCTGCTTTGCGGTCACGTCGGCGTGCTTGAACCAGGACCTGCAGCCATAGTAGATGGCTATTGAGACAATCAGGGAAATGCAGGCTACCGCGAAACCGTAGTTGTATGCATTGGAGAGCTTGTCAATGTAGAAATTGCTGAAAGCCAGCGCATCCATTCCTGCGCTTCCGCTCATTGTCCCTGCGAGCTCGGTGAGCTTGCCGGCATTCTCGAGGTTGCCGCCCATGATCTGGTGTGCGAGGGCAGGAATCTCCGCATTGTAGACGAGGCCGGATTTGCCGAGGAAGAAGTTGGTGACAGCCTTGGCCATCGAAGGGGCGAACATTGCGCCGATGTTGATCGCCATGTAGAAAAGGCTGAAAGCGGAATCCCTCTTGGCGGCGTATTTCGGGTCGTCGTAGAGGTTGCCCACCATCACCTGGAGGTTGCCTTTGAACAATCCCGTGCCGACGGCGATCAGGGCAAGGGCGCCGAACATCAGGATTTTCCCGGCCAGGTCAGGAGAGGTAGGTATGGAGAGGCAGAGATATCCGAGGAACATCACTCCAATTCCGATGGTTACGCATCTTCCGTATCCGATTTTGTCGGCGAGCATTCCTCCGAACAGAGGCATGAAGTACACGCCCGCCAGGAAAATTGAATAAATCTGGGTGGCTGCCGCTGCGCTGAACCCGAACTTGGCCTGGATGAACAGGAGGAAGATGGCGAGCATCGTGTAGTAGCCGAATCTCTCTCCCGTATTGGCGAGGGCCAGGGCGAAAAGGCCTTTTGGCTGGTCTTTGAACATAATTGAGTGCTTTTATAGTTTTTATTGATTATTCCCTATGCAAACATACGGAAAATTCTCCGAAAAAATGTATATATTTGTATTTCGAGCGAATAAAATTTACACGCGGAATGCACTTGGGAGCGGATATAATCAAATGCGCATTGCGGCTTCTGGCCCTGCAGCCTCTGAAATGGCATTATTTCTGGGGAAAATGCATCGCCTGGATTGTCCGCGTGCCTCTGAGATACAGGAAGGATGTGGTGATGATCAATCTTGCCCGTTCATTTCCGGAAAAGAAGTACAGGGAGCTGGAGGACATTGCTGTGAAATTCTATGGGCATCTCGGCCGCATCATAGCCGAGACCGTCTGGTTTGCAGGTTCCTACATCAAGAACAGGCTTGAGGATTCGGGCATTTGCCATTATTCGAACCTCGAGGCCCTGAGCGAGCTTTTCGACAAGGCTCCATCGGTGATGCTGATGACTTCCCACGCCGGAAACTGGGAGATTCTGGGAGGCTGCATGCATTACAGGAGTCTCACCAGGAGCGGCACTTTCTCATTTACCGAGGATGAGATTTCCATTGTCTACAAGGAGCTTTCGAACAAGACCATGGACAGGGTGATGCGGCATAACCGCTGCACCCCCGTCAAGGCCGACTGGAGCATCTGCTGCGTGGAGTCCAAGGACATCATGCGCTTCGTCGTGGCTCACAGGAACCAGAAAAGGATATATTGCTTCCCTACGGACCAATGCCCGTACAAGTATGCTTCAGCGCATACCGTGGACGATTTTCTCCACCAGCCGACCAAGACCATGACCGGCGGCGCCGCCCTGGCCTGCAAGCTGAAGCTGGCAGTATGCTATATGGGAATGGTGGAAGAGCCTGAAGGAGGCTACACCATCAGGTTCGAGCCTATTTGCGAGGATGCTTCCCTGAGCACTCCGGAAGAAATAATGAACAGATTCTACGCCCTCCTCGCCAAGGATGTCGAGGCTCAGCCGTGGAATTATCTGTGGACACATAAAAGATGGAAGAAATGAAGACGAGAATTTTCCTTGTTTCCGCATTGCTGGCCATTCCGGCAATGATGCAGGCGCAGACTGCGGTTTCCGACCCGCAGGGCGCAATGATCTATTCTCTGCCGATGACATCGGTGAAACTGGAGATAGAGGCCTCCAGGGAGTCCTTCTATGCAGGACCTTATGCAAAATATGCCCAGAAATATCTCGGCATTGACGCCAGGCAGAAGGATGCGGTCACATTTACGGTGACCTCGGCGAAGATGACTCCTTCCGTGGAGGCGGACATGTCCGCGCGCTATTCTGTTGATCCCGGCATCGGGATGCCGGCCTTCCTTTCATTGACTTCCCAGGGTCTTGTCTCGGTGTCTTCCGCCGCCTCGGAGGAGACATCCTGGCGTTTCCCGGCAGCCGGCAAGGCTGATTTCTCCGGCCGGGGCGTGACATCCAACCTCACTTCCGAGGCTGCCACCCTGTACCGCAACCTCAAGAACGAGTCGTCATACAACAAGGTGGCCGTCCAGCAGGAGATGGTCGTGCAGAAATCTCCCGATGCAAGGGCGAAGGAGGCCGCCGAGATGATTTTCAACCTCAGGAAGAAGAGGGTGCAGATAATCACCGGCGACACCGACGCCACATTCAGCGGGGAGGCCCTCAATGCCGCAATCGAGGAGATTTCAAGACTCGAGAAAGAGTACATGTCCCTCTTCATCGGCTACAGCGAGTTCAGCCGGCAGAAGATGAACTATGAGGTCGTTCCGTCAAAAGACAATGAGAATCAGATCTATGTGGCTTTCAGGCTCTCCGATTCCAAGGGCCTCGTGCCGGCCGACGACCTTTCGGGGAAACCTTATCTCCTGGAGTTCGTCTATGAGCCGGTGAAAGTTCCGGAGGGCAAACATCCTTCGGCAAAGGGCAATGTCGCTCATTACCGCGTGCCGGCATCCTGCAGCGTGAGGCTCAGCGACGGTGTCAATGTGCTCCTGCAGAGCCGCATGCCGGTATATCAGCTCGGAATCGAGAGCACATTCCCTCTTGTTGTGAAATAATGCATAAAACACCGATACTATGACAATCAAAGATCTCGAACCGAAAATTGTCTGGGACAATTTCTACGGACTGACAAGAGTTCCGCGCCCTTCCAAGCATGAGGAGAAGGTGCAGCAATATCTCCTTGACTGGGGAAAGGCCAGGGGAATAGAGGTTTTCAGGGATGATACCGGAAACATCA
>SFPH01000328.1 GCA_004552115.1 Bacteroidales bacterium | reverse complement strand
GCCGCCTTGCGGACGTGGAACTTGTTTTACAAATATAGATAAATTTGGCGGAATGTCCTATCTTTGCACCTGAAAAACCAAGAACAGATGTCACACAGGAAAGTATATATCGAGACCTACGGCTGCCAGATGAATGTGAATGACACCGAGGTCATTTTCTCAATCCTTGCGAAAGCCGGATATGAGCGCACCGAAAATATGGAAGAAGCCGATGTGCTTATGGCCAACACCTGCTCGGTCAGGGACAATGCCGAGCAGCGCATCTGGGGCCGCATTGACCAGTTCTACGGGCAGAAGCGTCTCCGCGAGGGCGTGGTGACCGGCATCGTGGGATGCATGGCGGAGAGGCTGAAGGACAAGCTCCTGGAGAGCGGGAGGGTGGATTTCGTCGCCGGTCCCGATACCTACAGGTCGCTTCCGTCAATGCTCGCCGCCGTCCGTCCCGGTCTTCCCCAGATCAATGTGGAGCTTTCCCGCGAGGAGACATACGCAGACATCGAGCCCGTACGCATTGACAGGAACGGGGTATCGGCCTTCATTTCCATAATGAGGGGCTGCAACAATGTCTGCTCCTACTGTGTGGTTCCCTATACCCGCGGAGCCGAGCGCAGCCGTGATCCGAAGACCATTGTCAGGGAGGCCTGCGACCTGTTCTCGAAGGGTTACAAGGAGGTGACTCTGCTCGGACAGAATGTGGATTCCTATCTTTGGAAAAGTCCGGACGGCGATGTGGACTTTGCGGATCTGCTGGCTTCGGTGGCAGCCATCAGCCCGGATCTCAGGGTGAGGTTCTCGACTTCACACCCGAAGGATATAAGCGACAAGGTGATTCTCACAATGTCGGAGCACGGCAATATCTGCCGCCATATCCATCTCCCTGTCCAGTCCGGCAGCGATGTGATGCTGGAGAAGATGCGCCGCAGATATACCAGGGAATGGTATCTCGGCCGTGTTGCGAAAATCAGGGAGGTCATGCCGGACTGCGCCATCACCACCGACATTATCGCCGGTTTCTGCGGGGAGACCCTCAGCGACCATGAGGATACGCTCTCGGTAATGAGGGCTGTGGGCTACGACTATGCCTATATGTTCCAGTACTCCGAAAGGCCGGGCACCCTCGCCGCATTGAAATATCCCGACGATGTGCCGGCTGAGGAGAAGACCAGGCGCCTGAACGAAATCATCGCATTGTCCGTCCAGGAGAGACCCGGCCGACAGCTGCGGCAGGGCTTCCAACAACAAGATGTGCGTCTTCCCGTCAGCCGTTCCGGAGAAAGGCATATCCGCTTGTGCTGCAGGAGATTATGTCAATGTCAAGGTGCTCTCCTGCACTTCGGCGACATTGATCTGCGAGCGGATCTGATAGTCCCGCACGCCTGCGTGGCTCGCCCTCTGCCATTCCAATAGAGCGATGCTCCCTGCAGCTTTGCTATTGCCACGATATTTCCTCGTCTGCGAAGCTGTAGTAACAGTTGTCGCAGATGATGACGTGGTCCAGCAGGGATATTCCGAACGTCTCCGCCGCCTTCTTCAATGCTTCCGTCTGCTTGATGTCGGCATTGCCCGGCATGGGACTGCCGGAGGGATGGTTGTGACAGAGAATCAGGCCCAATGCCTTCTTTTCCAATGCTTTGCGTATGACCATGCCGGGATCCATCACGGTGCTTGACTGTCCGCCTGTGGTGAGTTTCTCCCTGTATATGATGCGGTTTGCCCGGTTGAGGTAGAATACCCAGCACTCCTCGTGGTCCAGCCCCTTCATCAGCGGATGCATCATTCCCCGGATTTGCCTTGCCGAGGTAATCTGCTCCGGAGACTCCGCCTTTTCTGCAGCGAATCTCCGGCCGAGCTCGAAAGCCGCGCTGACGGTAACGGCCTTGTCCAGGCCTATTCCCCTGGTCTCCATCATTTTCTCGAGCGACATCGCCGAGAGTCCGGACAGGCTGCCCGCTGAAGCAAGCAGTGCCTGAGCTGTCTCCAGCACGTTCAATCCGCCACCTCCGGTCCTGAGCAGGATCGCTGTCAGTTCCGCATTCCCCAGGGCTCCGGGCCCCTTAGCCACCAGCCTCTCCCGCGGCCGGTCCTCCAGATTCATTTCCTTCAGTTTCATCATTGCCGTTTTTTGCCCCGGAACAATTCCCGGGCTGTTGTTCCTGACAATGTCCCTCACGCTTCTTCCTGCTTTTACGGGGCATTGCCTGTCCGGCAAGTTAGTCTGCAATGACGGAATATGCCAGCATTTCCCGTGAAGGTGGTATCGATTTTCATGAATTTTAAATTTTTCC
>SFPH01000327.1 GCA_004552115.1 Bacteroidales bacterium | reverse complement strand
CGCAACTTCGGACCGGACTCAGGATTTCTTGACCGGGTCGCAGGTCAGGCCCACGCCCAGTTTCCTGAATATTTTCCGGTCAACCTCGCTGAGCATCACAGTGGAATGAACCTGGCAGCCGTCCAGCTTGGACAGCTGCTCAAGGGCCAGGCGGCAGTTCTCGTCCTTGACACTCATCATTGAAAGCGCAACGAGGACCTCGTCCGTATGGAGCCTCGGGTTCTTGCCGTGAAGGAAGGAGACCTTGGTCCGCTGGATCGGCTCGATCATCTCCTCAGGGATGAGTTTCACGGAATGGTCAATGCCGGCCAGATGCTTGGTGGCATTGAGAATGAGTGCCGCACTCGGTCCGAGAAGAGGACTGGTATTGGCCGTGATGATGGTCCCGTCCTGAAGTTCAATTGCAGAGGATGCCTGGCCGGAGAGTTCCTTTCTCTCCCTGGCCGCCACGGTGGTCCTGCGATAGGCAGTGGTGAGTTTGGCCTGCTGCATGATGAGCTTTATCTTGTTCACCTCATCCTCATTGGTCCCGGACTCCGCAAGCGTGCCGAGAGCATTGTAATAGCGCCTTATGATTTCGTCTCTTGCCGCATTGCAGCAGACATCCTCGTCGCTCATGCAGAAGCCCACCATATTGACGCCCATATCAGTCGGCGACTTGTACGGATTCTCCCCGTAGATGCCCTCGAAAATGGCATTCAGCACCGGGAAAATCTCAATGTCCCTGTTGTAGTTCACTGCAATCTTGCCGTAGGCCTCAAGGTGGAACGGGTCAATCATATTGACATCGTTGAGATCCGCCGTGGCCGCCTCGTATGCAATGTTGACAGGATGCTTCAGAGGCAGATTCCACACCGGGAAGGTCTCGAACTTGGCATAACCCGCCTTTATGCCGCGCTTGTGCTCCTGGTACAGCTGGCTGCCGGGGCAGTAACGACTACGAGGGGTCTGGATGTCTCGACATAGTCGTTCTTTCCGAATCCCTCGTCAGAATCGATGAGGGCCACGTCATTGGGATAACCCTCTATGGTGTAATGATAATAGACCTTGATTCCAAGCCTCTCCAGCCTTGCGCGGTAGGTGGCTGCACTCGACTGCCCATTGAAATGAGTGATCACGACTCCCCCGACATAGAGGCCGACATTCTCAAACTCGGAACGCAGACGGAGAACATCCTCATCGTAAGTGATGCCGAGGTCTCCCCTCATCTTGTTCTTCTCGATATCGAGAGCGCTGATGACCTGCACGATTTCCGCACAGTCAGCAAGCTGCATGAGCATCCTGAGCTTGCTGTCCGGATGGAAGCCCGGAAGGACTCTCGCCGCATGGTTGTCATCGAATAATTTTCCGCCAAACTCCATATAGAGTTTGTCACCGAACTGCGCAATGCGCTTTTTGATCTGTTCCGATTGGATTTTTAGATACTTGTCGTTGTCGAAGCCGTGTTTCATACGTTTGAGTTGTATTCAATACGGGATACAAAGATACTGCGGCTCTTTGACGTTGGCAAATTTTTCCGCCGGTTAATTCATCGATTTTACCTTCCCCGGCCTCCTGACGGCAGCCTCGGCCGCACGGTGTGCGACATTGACCATCTCAGGCTCAATGCCTTCCGGGCGGAAGCTGTTGCGACGGAGCTTGCGGCCGGTCAGACGGCAGTACCAGGTGCAGGAGGCGATGAAGCGGCCGATGGTCGGGCTGAGATGATATCCGTCCCGGGTGAGATGGTCCCCTATGAATGATGTGCGGGCATTCTGAACCGCTGTCCCGACCGGAATGATGATGTCCACCCCAATGAGGTCGGCAGCCTTGTTCACGGCATCCACGATGGCATTGTACATCTTCATCTGGTCATTGTCATAATTCACGAAACCTTTGTGCGTGGAGGTCTGCTCGTACGCCCATGTCTGGTGGATTGCGAACCGCGCATCCACACGCGCCCTCAGGTAATCATAGAGCTGCGGCAATGATGCCTCCCACGTGCTGAAAATCCCGGATATCGGGCTTGACTGCTGAATTGTGACATAATCCCATTTCTCATCTGCAAGAGCCTCCTCCAGACAGTATCCTGGAGTAACTCTGCGCACTCCGTCCGCTCCGATCTTCCTGTAGGAATAATCAGTGGATCCCGTCCTGCTGTTGCCCAGATGGCGTTCAAGGGAACATCCCGGGATATACATATTGCCTATGATCATCACCACCCCGTCAGCGGCAGCGATATCGTGGAGATACCACTCGACGGCATCGTCCGAGAAACTGTTGCCTATGGCCAGGATGCGCAGTGTATCCTTCTGC
>SFPH01000326.1 GCA_004552115.1 Bacteroidales bacterium | reverse complement strand
GGCCCTTATTGATTTGATTTCGGTACCCACGAGGACAATGCCAGCCTCATAGGTCTCGAGGAACTCGTAGTCAAACGAGGCCCTCTTGTTGTTCACCTGTATTCTGCTCTTTGCTTTCGGCATAGTTTCATTCAATTTACGGCTCCACCCAATGTATCCTGATCCCTTTCCGCTCCATCCCGCGGAACCAGGTCATCTGTCTCTTCGCAAACTGGTGGATTGCATTGGACAGGAGCAACTTCATCTCATCGAGGCTGAGAATCCCGAGCACGTGCTGCGTAACGAACTTGTACTCAAGACCATAATACATAAGGTCCTCCGGCCTCACTCCCCCGTCAATCAGCCTGCGAACCTCGTCCACGAGACCTTCCCCAATCCTCGCATCCAGCCTCGCATCTATCCTGCGGTTCCTCTCCTCGCGGCTCACCAGCGTCCCGATGAAATAAGTCTTCTTAGGCAGGAAGCTGGTCCTCGTGACAGGATGGGACTGCTGATAAAGAGCTATTTCAATGGCCCTTATGGCCCTTTTCCTAGTGTCAATGTCAGTAGTATTGTGGAGCGGCTTCAATGATGCCAGCATTGCCGCAAGCTCCTCCATTGACTTATCTTCCAGTTCTGCCCGCAGTTCCTGATTCTGCGGCACATCCGGGAGCTCATACCCGCAGGTCGCAGCCTCCAGATACAGGCCGGACCCTCCACAGAGAATCGGAATGCCGCCGCGGGAAACCACATCCCGGTAAGCCTCCTCGAAAGCCTTCTGATACTGGTAGAGGTCGAACTTCGTCCCGGCATCCACAATATCGATCAGGTGGTATGGAATCTCCTCATACTCAGAGAGATCCTTCCCCGTACCGATATCCATTCCACGGTAAACCTGGCGGGAGTCTCCCGAAAGAATCTCCGCCCCGGCACGGCAGACGGGCGAGGCTGCAGAGACGTCTTTCGCCTCAGCCCTCAGCCTGTTCAGCTAGGACACAAATCAGGTCAATCTCACCGGCCTCGATGGAGTCCAATGTCGCCTTAATGTCAATCTCCTCAGGTTCAGGAAGATCCGCTATGAAGGTATTACTGTATGGATTCTTTACCGGCATATCAGAACTGGTGACCCGGCAGGAAGCGCGGCGCCTCAGCGGCACGCCAATAAGCGGCGTCGAAGTCGGGATAGACAAAATCCCCCTCCCTGTCGATTGTGAACGATATATAATTTATCTTGAAGCCCTGCTTCAGGAAATTCTTCTCATAGAAGGTCTGGACCTCGAAGAGAGCATCCACGGCATCAGCCCCGCAAACGGATGCGAGAGCCGACTCCCTCATAGCCTCCCTGTCCCCGGCATAAAGGTCTGAGGTGCAGGCCAGTACCTTCAGTCCGTTGGCAGAGCACACAGCCCTGGCATATTCAAAGAGGAAGGTGCTGTCGGTCTTGAGATGCACTACTCCGCCAGGTTTCAGGAACTTGCGGTAACGCTCCAGGAACATCGGGCTCACAAGCCTGCTGTTCTCGCTCTTCATCTGCGGGTCAGAGAATGTCAGCCATATTTCCGACACCTCGCCCGGGGCGAAGAATGCCTCCACGAACTCGATTCTGGTACGGAGGAATGCGGCATTGACAATATTGCCCTCGGTTGCCTGCTTCGCTCCCTTCCACATCCTGGCACCCTTGATATCGACTCCGACATAGTTCATTCCGGGATTGCGCAAGGCCAGGTCAACCGTGTATTCACCCTTTCCGCAGCCAAGTTCCAGGACTATGGGGCAATTCCTTCCGCCGAACATCCTCTCATTCCACCGCCCCTTCACAGGATGGTCCTTCAGCACCAATGGAGAATGCAAGAATGCAGCCCCCGGCTCCTTCCCGGCCAGAATCTCTGACGAATCCGGCTGGAGAAGACAGGCAAATGTCTCATTCTCACTGAATTTCTTCAACTTTCCGTGTCCCATTGCTATTCCTTTTTCAATTTCATTCCCAATCCTGTAATTCCGTATCTGCGCACCGAGTCCGCCGGCACCGACACCATCACTTTCCAGATTCCGAAGGAGGACGGCACAATGCCGCTCCTGTATGCCGCCCGCATTGTCCTTCCGAAAGAGGAAGGCCTGCTTCCGATTTCTCCGGCAAGCATTATGTTGTCCTCATATGCAATGCCTTCCGGCGATACCCAAAGCACATTCACAGGCAGCCTGGAAAATGTGGAAAACTCCTTCTCCGGGCAGTTGAAGGCCACATACAGATCCATTGAAAAGGCATGCAGCGAGTCCGTCATATCCGCCTCGAAGACATATCTCCCCATGGCATCCCGGCTTCCGCTTTTCACGAACTTCTCCGAAGAGACAGGTGCCGCGCATGAAAGCAGGACTGCCGCAAGGACA
>SFPH01000325.1 GCA_004552115.1 Bacteroidales bacterium | reverse complement strand
TCCCTCACCGTGCCTGTCTGCACTGGCAGTGATGCTATCGCAAAAAGCAGATTGGTATTCTGGATATAAATCTTGTCCGGCTTCTGCAACTTCTTGACAGACAATAGATCAGAATACAGAAGTATCAACAGTTCAGCCCTGCCAAGGCTTTGGAGATAGGAAATAACAGAATTCCTTGTAATTCCAATCGTTGTTGCAAGTCTGGTTATGTCAACCTCATAAGGAACAGATGCCGCAAGTATGCCCAACAAAGCCTTCAGTTTCCTGACATACGCAGGTTCCACACCACAAAGCAAAGGCATTTCCTGTTCAAGAATAAAATTCACGACATTTTCAAGATTTATATAATAGTCTTCCCGATTGCCTGAAAAGAACGGATAATATCCGGCATGCAGATATTCCTCAAACATCTGGAGAGGTCTGCATTTTCTATTGATTTCAGAACAAATTTCACCCGCATTCTGTAAAATATCTTCCAGTTTGTACACGGGGACATCAATTCCTTTATAAAATTTCAGGAATTCCCTGAATGACAGTCCGGACATCGTATATGGGAGACATCTCCTGGACAGATCCGCATCTGCATTCAGAATATTCAGAAGGGAGGAACCACTGAATACAATCTTGAGATCAGGAAAGAGATCATTTGCCTCTTTAAGTTCCTTGCTCCAAGTCTCATATTTATGAACTTCATCCAAGAACAGCCTCTTTCCGCCTTGCTGATAGAATGATTCAATAAGTTCAAGGAGAGAATGATTGCTGAAATATATACTATCCAATGTGCAATACAGTACTTCCCTGCTGCCCTGAGGATAATTCATTTTTATATATTGCCTCATCAGAGTCGTCTTGCCAACTCCTCTTGAACCTCTGATTCCTATCAGATTATGATCCCAGTGTATAGACTTGACTATTTCTCTGACAATATCAGTACTGGTCTGAGCAAGTAACCTTTCTTGTTTTTTAAATAACGTTTCCATAAGAACACACATTTCTAATGCAAATATAGCAATTTGTTCATTGCAGAAAGCAAATTATTACAAGATTTGTTTTCTACAGTAAACAAATTAAGTATATTTTTGTTTAGAGCAGTGAGCAATTATGGGTGCTGACCGTGCCGACAAACACGGCCGGGCCGGTGAGGAAGACATCAGAGGCGGAAAATTCCGGGCTTTCCCCCGGGCGGAGAATCATGGATGGGGTGAAGGTCACATTGAGCCCGGCTATCCGGGCACGGACGGAGCAGACCACAGGCTTCGGCTCCGTAACAATGTCAGGCTCTCCTGACAAATTGTATCCCGCTGAAGAGCCGCAGGCAAGGGTCTCATCCTCCACTCCCTTCTCGTATGTGCGCACTACAATGTCACGGGGAGTATTGACCTTCACGAAATTCACATTGACACCGACAGGAGCGAATCTTGAGTCATATCTCAGGCGATGGCCCTCCCCTACCACGTCAAGTTTGTCAATATCATCCACAAACCGTACGAGATGCCTGGTACCGGTATCAAGAAACCAGTCGCAGCCTCCATCTCCATAATATGGCATGGCACCGCTGCAAAGGCCACGATACATCTGCCCCCATTGCCGCACATCATGCCTCCGGAGCCGTCCGAATTGTAATAACGCATCCTGAAATCAAAATCTTCACTATCCTCCAGAACCATGACACCATCTGCGCCGAAACCGGTGTGGCGGTTGCACAATGCAGCAATCTTCTCTGCGTCCAGGTCAATGCGGGTCTCCCTTCCGTCGGCAATGAGAAAGTCGTTGCCGGCCCCGTGATATTTGTAGAATTTCATTGATATTCAGAATGTTAACTTAGTCAAATCCTAGGACCCATTATTTCGAGGCAAGATTCTCCGAGACAATCCAGCACAGGAGGCGAACACCTTCCCTGAGCCTGTCAGGAGTCATGAATGAGAAGTTCAGCCTCATTGTATTGAGCCCTTTACTGCTGCCTCCCTTATGCATTGCCTCGACAAAATCAGTGAAGAACATATTGCCGGCAACGTATGCGACCCCGGCGGAGAGCGCAGTGTCGTAGAACGCCATCGAGTCGAAGCCTTCCGGCAATGTCAGGAAAAGGAAGAGACCGCCCTCAGGATGGGTCCAGCTCACGCCCTCAGGCATATTCTTCTCCAGTTCCTCAAGCATAATGTCCCTCTTGGCCCTGTATGACTCAATGCTTTTCTTCAGATTGGCATCCAGCCTTCCTGAAGTCAGGAACTCGGCCGCAAGGTACTGGTCGAACACAGGAGGGCAGAGGTCCAGGGACTGTTTGCAGAGATAAACCTGATGTAGAAGGTCAGGATGTCCGAACATCCAGCCGAGCCTGAGGCCCGGACACATTATCTTGGAGAATGAGCCAAGGTGTATGGTCCTGTCCGGAGCGAGGGAATAGATGGAATCGACCGGTTCGCCCTCGTACCTGAGTTCCTTGTACGGGCAGTCCTCAATGATGATAAAGTCATGCTTGTCAGCGAGTTGCGCAAGCACCTTCCTCTCCTCCAATGTCAATGTCTCCCCTGACGGATTCTGGAAATCCGGAATCATATACATCAGTTTCAGCCGTTTCCCGGAAGACTTGATGCCGGCTATGGCCGCCTCGTAGGCCGCCCTGAACTCCTCAATGTCAGTCCGTCTGGCCACTCCCACCATCTCAGCCCTGTAGGACTTGAATGACTGGAGAGCGCCCAGATAGGTAGGATTGGAGGTCAACACGACATCGCCCGGGTCCAGGAATACCCTGGCGCAGACATCAATGCCCTGCTGCGAGGAAGTCGTTATCTGAATCCTTTCGAGAGGCTCCCCGAAACGGGCCGAAATCGCCTCCCTTAGTTCCGTGACTCCCTGTGTACCACCGTACTGGAATGCCTTCGGGCCATATTCCCATCGATTCCACCGGCAGGGCGTCGGGAGACGGATATCCTCCGGAGAGGGAATATATGCTGTTGATATCCACCTTCTTGAAAATCTCCCTGGTCGGGGATCCCACGAAGGCTTCCGTATCCTTTGAAAAGAATTTTCCGTAATCCATAGACTATCTCAACAAGTCTTCAAGCACGGTGGAGGCATCTGTCTTGCCATCCCTGTACTTCACAATCACAGGAGTATAGAGATGAATGCCGGCCTCGGCTCCCGGACCCTTTGTAACAGGCCTGCTTCCGGCCACAACGACGGCTCCCTCCGGAACTACCATCCTGCCATCTGCGTCAGGACGTATCCAGCATCCGTTCACGGCATCGTAAAGAGCTGTGGACTTGTTGATTATCACGCCTGAACCGAGCACGGCCCTCTCCTTCACGAGAACTCCCTCATACACTCCGCAATTGCCTCCGATGAAGACATTGTCCTCAATGATCACAGGCAATGCGCCGACCGGCTCAAGCACTCCGCCTATCTGGGCGGCAGCC
>SFPH01000324.1 GCA_004552115.1 Bacteroidales bacterium | reverse complement strand
GTTCCTTTCCATCCAGAGTTCCGGGGAATGGACCATATCATTCGAGTACGTAGAGGGTGACGGGGAATGGCTTTCGGTCAGCAGGAGCAGCGGAACGGGAAGCACCAACAGTGTCATCCTTCAGTACGGGGCGAACCTTCAGGAAGAATCCAGGTCTGCGTACGTAATAGTCAATTTTGAGGACAAATCGTTGAGAGCCAGGCTCCTGCAGCGTGGGCGCTCCTCGATGTACAACGGCGGGGAAGGCTATCAGATACCGTCCTGGGAGGAATATCCGGGACTTGTTTCGGATGTGACCAGAGGCTGGACGGAGCTCCCCCAGATGAAGGACATCGAGGGGACCGCATGGGTTTATCACAATCTCAAGCTGAGTGACGGAAAGGAATTCCGCAACTACTCGATATTGTACGATGCCGCCAGGCTGTTCCCGAGATGGGTGGCCTATCCGCTTACGAAGACATTGGCGGGAAGCGGCAGCAGGACGAATAAATGGGAGCAGACCGATCCGAAGATACCAGCTGAATATCAGCCATATACACAGGCAGGATGGGGACAGTCCGGTTTCGACCGGGGGCATATGCTGCCGTCCGCTGACAGGCTCATAAACGATGCGGCCAACTGGCAGACCTTCTATCCTACCAATATGACAATGCAGCGTTCCGACCTCAACCAGGGCGTATGGGCATTGCTGGAGAGCCAGGTAAGGGCCTGGGCCATGACCTGCGACACCCTCTACGTGGTGACAGGGGCCATGCCTTCCGAGGAATGGAGGACCGACAGGGCAAAGAACAAGGTCAACGTGCCTTCAGCCTATTACAAGGCATTATTGAGATACAAGGCCTCTGACAGTCACCAGTATTCCGGCATCGCATTCTGGTACGACAACGTTGACTATCCTATGGATAGGCAAATTCTTCAGTCGGATGTCCTGACCATCGCCCAGCTCGAGGAAAGGACAGGTTTCAACTTCTTCTTCAACCTCACGGAGGAGGAGGCGGAATATGCCGAAAAGACCTTATCGCCAGCGATGAAATTTTGAAAATCAACATATTGAATCATGAAGAAATTACATATCACAATCATTGCGCTGATTGCCGCAGCTTCGCTGCTTCTCGCATTGCCTTCCACATTGTCCTGTGGCAACACACTCAAGACCAGGCAGAATTACGTCATCGGGTTCTACAATCTGGAGAATCTCTTCGACACCTATCACGAGGAGGGAAAGAACGACTACGAGTTCCTTCCGGACGGGGCCAACGAGTGGACTGACGTCAAGTATCAGAAGAAACTCCACAACATGGCCACCGTCATTGCGGAAATGGCAAAGGCCAACGGAGCCTTGTTCTCGAGGACCTCGTGTCCCAGCCGGAGCTTCAGGACGCCCATTTCGAGATTGTTCACCATGACGGACCGGACCGCCGAGGCGTGGACGTAGGTCTTCTCTACAGGCCGGACCAGTTCACCTTCATTGACAGCAGGTCCATTCCTTTCTCCTTCAAGGGCACCGCAGTCCCGATTACCCTCAGCCCTGAGGAGCAGGAGGAATTCCGCACCAGGGATATCCTCATGGTGCACGGAAGCATTGACGGAGAGGATTTTGCCATCTATGTGACCCACCTTCCGTCCCGAATCGGAGGCAAGGGAGGCGACCTCAGGAGCCTCGGCGCCGAGATCATACGCAAGGATGCGGAGAAGATGATGGCCAGATATCCCGGAATCAAGGTCGTGGTGATGGGCGACATGAACGATGACCCGTTCAACGAGAGCATGGCCAAGTGGCTGGGCGGACGCAAGGACATTGCCGAAGTGGGAAAGAACGGCTTCTTCAACCCGTTCTGGCAAATGCTGGACGACGGCTACGGCTCCATAGGATACAGGGGCGTGTGGAGCATCTACGACATCATCATGGTCAACGAGGCCCTGGCAAAGCCTGAAAAGGGCAGCCTCGGCATCCAGAAGACCGACAAGAAGGGCCATTACGGAGTTGTGTTCAAGAGGCCGTTCATGGTGACTCAGAGCGGACAGTACAAGGGATATCCTTTCAGGACCTTCTCCAGCGGCAAGTTCATCAACGGGTACAGCGACCATTTCCCGACCTACATTGTCGTGGGGAAATAGGCCGGATGGCGACATTGCCGAAGGCGGATTTATCATTGCCGAAGGCGGATAATCAAGATTAACCGATAATATTTCACTATAATGAAGAAGATACTTTCATTGATGCTCACGATGCTTGTCTGCGCAGCGGCCATGGCCCAGTCCACGACAGGCGGCATCAAAGGCAAGATTGTCAGCAGGTCCGGACGTATTCCGATCGCCGAGGCCAGGCTCACACTTACCGATGCGGAAGGCACGGCAGTCAAACTGAATTCTGACCAGAACGGAGACTTCGTCTTCAACGACCTTGAAAATGGCAGCTACACTATTCTCGTGGAGGCCGACGGTTTCGTCGCATCCCGCGTCAATGTGGCTGTGGACGGGTTCATGCGCAACCTTATGTTCGTCACCATGCAGCCTGAGCAGGTGCTCACCGAAGTAGACGAATCCAGTTTTGCAGACCTCGACATGGACGACTCCGGATATCAGAACATTCCGACCGTATTGTCCTCATCCTCAGATGTTTTCGACAATACAGCAGGCTATAAGTTCAGTTCTGTAAGGTTCCGTCAGAGAGGATTCGACAGCAATTCGCAGGATGTTTACCTGGCCGGCATCAGGCTCAATGACGCCGTGACCGGATACACCCC
>SFPH01000323.1 GCA_004552115.1 Bacteroidales bacterium | reverse complement strand
GCCATCTCATTCGCGATCAAGGGCCGCAGGGTACTCCTCGTCGACGGTGACCTCAGACACGCCTCCACATCGGCTTACGTCAAGTATCCGTCCAAGGGTATAGCCACCTATCTCTCCCACAAGACAGATGACTGGAAGGAATATGTGATAAAGGATGAAACCCATCCGAGCCTGGATGTCCTCCCTGTCGGAAAGATACCGCCAAACCCTACCGAACTCCTCGAGGATGAGAGACTTGCAAGACTTGTTGAGGATGCCAGGAACAGGTACGACTACGTATTCTTCGACTGCCCTCCGGTGGACATTGTCGCAGATACCCGGATTATCGGAAGCCTGGCGGACCGTACGGTATTCATCGTGAGGGCCGGCCTCTTCGAGAGGGCCATGCTGCCGGAGCTGGAGACATTGTACTCCGAGAAGAAGTACAGCAACATGTGCCTCATTCTCAACGGCACGGACAACGGCAGCGGCAAATATGGCTACCGCTACAGATACGGCTACCGCTATGGCTACAAGTACGGATATTCTTCATACAGATCGTATTACGGAGATACCGGAAAGAAATAGCATATACCCCGGAAAGAAGTAGAATCCAAGCCAACGGACCATGTTATTCTGGAATAAAGTCAAGCTCCGCGAATCCGGCATTTTCAAAGGCTTCACCGACTGGCATTCGCACATACTGCCCGGGGTGGACGACGGCCTCAGGGAAATGGAGGATTCCCTCCGCATCCTGAGCCTGTACGACGAACTCGGAGTCAGCCGGGTCTGGTGCACGCCACACATAATGGAGGACATCCCTAATGCCCCTTCAGACCTGAAGACCAGGTTCGGGGAACTCCGTGAAGCCTGGCAGGGCAATGTGGAACTGCATCTGGCAGCCGAGAACATGATGGACACCATCCTCGATGAAAGGCTCGAAAGCAGGGACCTTCTCCCGCTGGGCAGCGGACTCCTCGTCGAGACCTCGTTCTTCAGCCCGCCTATTGACATGGAAGGGATACTGGACAGAGTCAGGAGCAGGGGATATTTCCCTGTCCTGGCACATCCGGAGCGGTACGGCTACATGACGGACAAGGAATACGAGAACCTCAAGAGACAGGGGGTACTGTTCCAGCTGAACCTTCCGTCGCTGACCGGATTCTATGGACCCGGCGCACAGAAAAAGGCCGAAAAATTCCTGAAGAGAGGCTGGTACGACCTCGTAGGCCTGGACCTTCATTCATACAATGCATTAAAACATATCCTCGATTCGCCGGTCGCCGAGAAGACTCTCGCATTGCTCGGGAACCTTCGGGGAGCAGTGGTGATAGAGGAAGCAGTGGCAGGCACCGGCTATGTCGGCCTGAGCATTGCAACATTGCTGTCGCAGCATCACCGCGTGACAGCTGTGGATGTCATTCCTGAGAAAGTCGGGAAAATCAACAGCCGCATCTCACCTATCCAGGACGAGTACATTGAGAAATATCTTGCGGAGAAAGACCTGGACCTCACGGCCACACTGGACGGAGCCTCAGCATACAGGGATGCTGATTACGTGGTAGTGGCAGCCCCGACCAACTACGACTCGGTAAGGAACTACTTCGACACCTCCCACGTGGAGGAAGTCATCGACCTGGTCAGGGAAGTCAATCCGCAGGCCGTCATTGTCATAAAGAGCACCATTCCGGTGGGCTATTGCGAAAGCCTCTACCACCGCTACGGCAGGGAGCTCAGACTGCTTTTCGCTCCGGAGTTCCTCCGCGAGAGCAAGGCCCTCTACGACAATCTCTACCCGTCCCGCATCATCCTCGGCATACCGTCCGAAGAGATTGCCGCGCACAGGGCAGAGCTGGATGAGGCCGCAAGGACATTCGCCGCATTGCTCCAGGAAGGGGCCATCAAGGAGAACATCGACACCCTCTACATGGGCCTTACCGAGGCCGAGGCCGTGAAGCTCTTCGCCAATACATATCTCGCCCTGAGAGTCAGCTATTTCAATGAGCTCGACACCTATGCCGAGATGAAAGGCCTCAATACACAGGACATCATCAATGGTGTAAGCCTCGATCCGAGAATCGGGGGCCACTACAACAACCCTTCATTCGGATACGGCGGATACTGCCTTCCGAAGGATACCAAGCAGCTGCTTGCCAATTATGCCGACGTCCCTGAGAACCTGATCCAGGCCATCGTCGAGAGCAACAGGACCAGGAAGGACTTCATTGCCGACAGGGTATTGGCGAAGGCCGGCTATTACAGCGCCAATGCCTCCTGGGACGCTGCCCGCGAGAAGCAGGTGACAGTCGGAGTGTACCGCCTCACCATGAAGTCGAACTCAGACAATTTCCGTCAGAGCAGCATCCAGGGCGTGATGAAGCGCATCAAGGCCAAGGGAGCAGAGGTCATCATCTACGAGCCGACCCTCGAGGACGGAAGCACGTTCTTCGGCAGCCTCGTTGTCAATGACCTCGGGGAATTCAAGGCCAGGAGCCAGGCCATCATCGCCAACAGATATGATTCCTGCCTGGACGATGTGAAGGAAAAGGTTTATACAAGAGATATTTTCAGACGCGACTGAAACCTGACAACAGTACCTATATATGTCCCAGAAGAAAGTTTTCGTCAGCGGATGTTATGATCTGCTGCATAGCGGGCATGTGGAGTTCTTCATGCAGGCCTCCCGCTTCGGGGATCTCTATGTGGGAATAGGCTCCGATGCCACCTACCTGGAGTACAAGCATCGCAAGCCGATGTTCCCGCAGGAGGAACGCCTCTTCATGGTGAAGAGCATACGCTATGTCAAGGACGCCTTCATCAATGC
>SFPH01000044.1 GCA_004552115.1 Bacteroidales bacterium | reverse complement strand
AGTGTCAATGGTATTCGAACTCCTCGGAGGAACATTCGCGATGGCTCTGGTCAAGTCATTCTCGGACCAGGGAGTCAACATGATGGAGATGATGAACACCGGCAAGGCGCTGTCGATGATAATCGCGATTTTCGTATCGGTGGCAATCGCCTTCTTCTTCGGAACCGTCGTCCAGTATATCGCCAGGCTCGTTTTCACATTCTCATACAAGGGGCCGGGGCTGAAATGGAAAATCGGCATTTTCGGAGGACTGGCCGCAACCGCCCTCATATGGTTCATGCTCATCAAGGGCCTCAAGAACGTGGCCTTCATCAGCCCTGAGACCCCGGGATGGATACAGTCGCACGGATGGCTCATCTGCCTCTGCTGCGCGATTGTGACGGGAATCCTGTCCCACATACTATATCTGCTGAAGGTCAATGTCTTCAAAGTGCTGGTCCTGCTGGGCACATTCGCATTGGCAATGGCATTCGCAGGCAATGACCTCGTGAACTTCATCGGTGTGCCTCTGGCCGGACTGGATGCATTCAGGGACTTTACGGCCAATGGCGGAGGCGATGCTTCCGGCCGGAGCGATAATGGTCATCTCCCTCGCCACATCCAAGAAGGCCTTCAACGTGGTCAACACTTCGGTAGGCCTGTCGAAGCAGGGAGACGGAGACGAGATGTTCGGTTCATCCAGAGCAGCCAGAGTGCTGGTCAGGGCTTCAATCAATGCAGGTACAGTGATTTCCGGATTCATCCCTGAGAAATTCCGCAACTGGGCGGACACCCGTTTCAAGAACAATGAAGTACTCCCGGAAGGGGCAGCGTTCGATGAGATCCGGGCAACCGTCAATCTCGTCCTCGCCAGCCTTCTCATTGCCCTGGGAACATCCCTCAAGCTGCCTCTTTCCACTACCTATGTAACCTTCATGGTAGCGATGGGAAGTTCCCTCGCCGACAGGGCCTGGGGAAGGGACAGCGCCGTATTCCGCATAACAGGAGTAATTTCCGTAATCGGAGGATGGCTGATAACAGCCGGAGCCGCCTTCATTCTCAGCTTCCTCACAGGTCTTCTGATGTGCGCCGGAGGAATGGTGGCAGCCGGACTGCTCATAGCCCTCGCCATCTTCCTGCTGATAAGGAGCCACATAGCCTTCACCCGCAGGAAAGCCGAGGACAAGGGAGACATGCTTTTCGAAAAGATAATGTCATCCGAAGACAAGAACGAGTGCCTCAGCCTCTTCTGCTCGCATTATAACAAGAATGCGGCTTCCTTCCTGGAATTCGCCAATGAGGCATATCTGAACATCACCGACGGATTCGTATGCGAGAATCTCGGACTGCTCAGGAAGGCCACCTCGGGATTGAGGAAGGAGAGGATGGAACTGAAACAGGTCAGGAGGAAGGATATGCTGTGCATCAGGAAGATAGACCCGGGAATCGCCATTGAGAAGAACACCTGGGTTCATCTCGGGAGCAACAGCTGCGAGGATATTCTCTACTGTCTCAGAAGAATGTGCGACCCGTGCGAGGAACACGTCGACAACAACTTCGCCCCGCTTCCGGAAGAGAGAGTCAAGGAGTTTCTCCCGATGAGGGACACCCTGCTTTACCTGCTCAGAAGGGCTGCCGACATCATTGCCACAGACGACCTCAGGGATATCGAGAAATTGAGGGAGCAGTGCAGGGAGTTCAAGGAAAGCGTTTCCGAACTGCGCAGCAGGCAGGTGGACAGGATGCAGTCGGAGCAGGAGAACATCACGGTCTCCTACGTATATCTGACAATGCTTCAGGAAACCCAGGAGATTTCGAGCGGCATCCGCCATCTTCTCAGGGCAGCCGGTCACTTCTCGGAAAAATAACTTGGAGTATCCACAAATATTTCATAGATTTGTGTCAATGCGGGCAGGCCGGGAAAACGGTTCTGCCCTCACTGAAATAAAAGACACAATATGGATTACACTAAGATGGTGGCCGACGCCAGGGATGCGCTGTTCGAATCACTCCCCGAGTTCGACTCCGACAATGAGAAAGCACGCGCTCTGGTAAAAGACGCTTATGAACTGGCCGAGGAGGCGCACAGGCCGCAGAAAAGGAAAAGCGGACTCCCCTACATCCTTCACCCGCTTGCAGTCGCCATGATAGTCGTGCGGGAGATGAGGCAGAGAGACCCGAGCATTGTCTGCGCCGCCCTGCTTCACGACGTGGTCGAGGACACTGACCACACAATTGAGGAAATCAGCGCGCGTTTCGGACCGGACGTGGCATTCCTCGTGGATGCGGTGACCAAGAGGAACAAGCACCAGGTGGACAACTTCCAGCACATTCTAGGCTCAGTTCAGGACGATATAAGGGTACTGATACTCAAGCTGTCGGACCGCCTGCACAATATGAGGACACTGGACTCGATGAAGCCCCAGAAGCAGTGGAAAATCGCTTCGGAGACCCAGTTCTTCTTCGCCCCTCTGGCAGGCCGCCTCGGTCTCTACAAAGTGAAGTCGGAGCTTGAGAACCTGGCCTTCAAATTCCTTAATCCATTGGAATACAGCAATCTGGAGCAGAATCTCGAAAGCGACAGGACAAGGACGAAGAATTCCGCAGATTTCTTCATGGAGGAATGCAAGAAGATAGTCTCGGCCAGATTCGGATATGCGGTGAGATGGGACATCCGCTACCGCAAGCCTTACAGCATCTGGAGGGAGATGCAGGAAAGGTCCTGCGACTTCTATCACGTGCCGTTCAAGCATTATATCCGCGCGGTATTCCGTGCCGAGGACGTGGAAAAGGTTACCGGAATGAAGATGGAGGACCAGGACATCGCCCTGAAAATCTATTCCATGCTGGCCAGCGTTTACAGGGAGCAGTCCGGAAGCCTGACCAACTATATGACCCAGCCGAAAGCCAACGGATACAAGTCAGTGCATTTCAAGCTCCTGAACCCGTACGGCAACATCGACGAATTCCACATCAGTTCGGAGGCAATGAGGGAGCAGTCCTATTACGGCTGTATCCTGGAGAGCAAGGAGCAATGGCTCAAGAGGCTGACATCCGTCCTGAAGGAACTGTCAGAGGACCCGGAGACAATGATGCCGGGCATCCACGACTCCCTCTACAATGAAGACGTCGTGGTCTATACGACCCAGGCCAAGCCGGTGACCCTGCCCAAGGGAGCGAGCGCCCTGGATTTCGCATACGGAGTCCATACCGACATTGGAGACCACGCCAAATACGCCAGAATCAACGGAAGGCTCTGCAGCATACGGGCGACCCTGCACCGGGGAGACAGCGTGGAAATATACACTTCCGACGACATTCACCCGAAAGATGACTGGCTGAAGTCAGTCGTGACATACAAGGCGAAAAAGCATATTGCAAGCTATCTCAAGAAGCAGGTCAGGCAGCCTTACATCCTCTGCCCGCATTGCCATCCTCTTCCTGAAAGCGGAGAACTGATCGGTTTCGAGGACGGACACGGCAACATTACCGTCCACTACAGAAACTGCCCTGATGCCATCAGAACCGCCTCTGAAAGGGGGCATACCATAGTTGCCGTAGAGGATTTCAAGGCAGATCCCGGGATAGTCTATCCTGTCAGAATCAAGGTCACCGCCATTGACAGATATCATCTCCTGCAGGACATTATCGACCGCATTGTCGAAGGCAGCCGCATTTCGATGACTGGCTTCAACACGAGGACAGAGGACGAAATCGTGAGCAGCACCATCGACTTCGGCATCCATTCCGCAACAGAGCTGAACAGCGCCATCTCGCGGATTTCCTCGATTGAGGGAGTGGAACAGGTCCAGGTCGTGAAACTGTAAAAAATAAAGGGGCTTGCTTTTTCGCAAGTCCCTCATTCTTATCCAAATGTCTTCCGTTACTTCAGATAGGCGTCGCTGACCACCTTGCGGCTGCGTGCGATGAACTCGCTGAGAGCCTTGCCTTTCAGCATTCCGTTCGCGAGAAGCGCCAGGTCGATTACCTGGTGGAGGATCTCATTGCCGGCGGCAAACTCCTCGATTTCAGACTTGTGCTCGTCCGAAGCAGCCTTGCGGGCCTCCCTTTCTGCCGCTCTGGCATCCTCGGCAGCCTTCTTCTGCTCATCGGTGGCATCCTTGGCCTCGCCGGCCTTGAGGATTTCCGGGTCAGCCGGAGTTACCTCAGCCTGCGGCTTCACAGAGGCATTCTTGGCCTCAAGTATCTTGCTCACCAGAGGGTTCTCAAGGTTTACAGTAATGTCGTAAGACGCAGGGAAGGAGCCGTAGAAATTCATTCCTCCGCCCATCGAGCTCATCTCGCGGTAGCGGCGCATGAACTCATTCTGGGTAATGAGAATCGGGTCGGCATCCACACCGAGATTGTCACCATTCACAACATACTCATACTCTGCCGGGAGGGCAGCCTTGAAGAGCGTGCCGAGATCCTCCTTCTCGCTCTCGGAGAGCTCAGGGCGCTTCCTGTCCTCCTTAGGGATGAGATTGTCGATGGAATCGGAGTCCACCCTGCAGAAACGGCAGTCCTGAAGCTTCTGCTCAAGGAGGTTGACATAATGTGCATCGAGCTCGCAGTCCATGAGGAGCACATCGTAGCCCTTGTTCTCCGCTCCCTCAATGAAGGAGTACTGGGCATCCTTGTCGGTGGCATAGAGATACACGACCTTGTTGTCCTTGTCGGTCTGGTTGCCGCTGACGGCTGTCCTGTACTCGTCGAAGCTGAAATACTTGCCTTCCACATTCTTCAGGAGGGCGAACTTCAGGGCCTTCTCGCAGAACTCCTCATTGGTCAGCATACCATACTCGATGAAGAGTTTGAGATTGTCCCATTTCTCCTCGTAAGTCTTTCTCTCTGAGGTAAATATCTCTTCAAGACGGGCGGCTACCTTCTTGGTCACGTAACCTGAGATCTTCTTCACATTGGAATCGCTCTGGAGATAGCTCCTGGAAACGTTCAGAGGAATGTCCGGAGAGTCAATCACTCCGTGGAGAAGGGTCAGGAAGTCAGGGACAATGTTGTCCACGTGGTCTGTGACAAACATCTGGTTGCAGTAGAGCTGGATCTTGTTCTTCTCCACTGACATACGGTCCTTGATTTTCGGGAAATAAAGGATTCCGGTGAGGTTGAACGGATAGTCCACATTGAGGTGAATGTGGAAGAGCGGCTCCTCGTGGCCCGGATAGAGGGCACGGTAGAACTCCAAATAGTCCTCCTCCTTGAGCTCGGATGGCTTGCGGGTCCAGAGAGGGGCGACATTGTTGATGACATTGTCCTTGTCCGTATCCACATATTTTCCATCCTTCCACTCCTGCTCCTTGCCGAAGATCACAGGAACCGGCATGAACTTGCAGTACTTTGAGAGAAGTCCGCTGATTCTGGACTTGGAGGCATACTCTGCGGAGTCGTCATCGAGCCAGAGAGTGATGACAGTACCCCTGTCAGCCTTTTCGCAAGGCTCAAGCTCATATTCAGGGCTGCCGTCACAGCTCCATCTCACTGCCTCGGACCCCTCCTTCCACGACAATGTCTCGATGGTAACCTTTTTGGATACCATGAAAGCGGAATAGAAACCGAGGCCGAAATGGCCGATGATGCTCCCGATCTGGTCCTTGTACTTCTCGAGGAATTCACCGGCGGAGGAGAATGCGATCTGGTTGATGTACCTGTCCACCTCCTCAGATGTCATGCCGATACCGTTATCGATGATTTTCAATGTCTTATCGTTCTCGTCCAGTTCGACGCGGACGGCAAGTTCACCGAGTTCGCCCTTGAAGTCACCGCTTGCGGCGAGGGCCTTCATCTTCTCTGAGGCATCTACCGCATTGGCTACCAACTCCCTGAGGAAGATTTCGTGATCCGAATAGAGAAACTGCTTGATGACCGGGAAAATGTTTTCCGTGGTCACACCGATTTTACCTTTGACTTCTGCCATGATATTGAATTTTTATTGTTTACAAAAAACCGTGCTGTCATTGTCCGACAGCACGGTAAGCAGAGTCAAATTATATTCCAAGCGAGGATTTATGACAATTTGGCAGGATTACAATGAGGTCTCATATGACTGCGACCCTGATTTGGAATAAGTCGCCTGGATGTAATCCTTGTACTCGTCCTTGCGCCAGAATTCAATACGCAGGTTTCCGTCCATGACAGCCTCGGAATAATGTGCCCCAGGGGTCGGAAATACAAGGTAATCATCCATTGTCCTGTATGTCATATAATAATCTCCGTCCTCAAGCCTGCGGCCTTCAAGCCGGATTTTCCAGCCATCACGGATGCCGTCCAGGTTGTCATCCACCGGTTCCGCTTCCATTGAGTAATCAAAGGTGAATTCTGTATTCAAATGCTTTTCATTCCTCCTGACAGCCCAGCGTCCGTCGTTTCTTGCAACTGTGAAACTCTCGTCACAATAAGTCCACACGGTATCCTTGTCCGCTGAAAGCGTCATTGTCAGAGGGCCTATGCGGTCACCGTTGTTATAATTGAGGATGAATGATGAACCATCCTTGAATGTGAGGGAAGTATCTGAATACAATGTGTCAAGATAGCCAATCAACGCCACTGGCCTGAGAATGCAGACATCAGCAACTTTCTCGACAAAGATAAACTCGGCATCAGGGTTATATCCTCCCCAGCTCTCCTTTGTGCAGGAAAATGTGGCAAGCATCACCACAGGAATCAATATAAGATAGTTTTTCATCATAGTCAAAATTTATCAGAAACGGCATCCAAAGCCGAAATTCAGCCCCATGAACACGGAGCCGAGACTGAGTTCAGCCAGCCCATAGACCTTCTTTCCTATTGTGTATGCAATCGGAGTAATCTGGTAATCAAATGAACATGTGGCATTGGAACCGGTTACAATGCCTACTCCGGCGGCTACTGCACCGGAAAGGGTGGTAAAACGGCTCTGGAAATAATAGAAGCGGGCCTCAGGAAGTATGTGGATGACATTAAAGGATCTGGAGTCACTTATTTCATTGCTCAATCCCTGATAGATGTCCGCACCGATCCGGGCCCACCAGATGTCCGCACCGAAAGAGAAACGGTTGAAAGGATGCGCCTCGATTCTGGCAGACAATGCAAGTCCGTCAGTGACATTGACTCTCTCGCTGTACAGGGCCTCTACTTTCGGGCCTCCGTCGCTATAGAAGAAACCTCTCAGGTATCCGTCACACACTCTGTCAGCTGCATTTGACAAAGCCCCCGCTCCCACATGCACGGAAGCATTGACCTTGAAAGGCTTAATGGGATTGAAGGCATACGATTCGGCGGATATCGACATAAGCAGGACTGCCACCGGAATCAGGAAAAGTCTATTTCTCATCGTTCATATATTCACAAAAAAGGAACCGGTCGTCCGACCGATTCCCCTAATAGATGCACCCGGAACGGGAAATGTTGCATTTCCCGGATATTACTTG
>SFPH01000322.1 GCA_004552115.1 Bacteroidales bacterium | reverse complement strand
GCCTTCGGATTGTTCGTCAATCCTCTCCGCAGGGCGCCGAGATTGGCCTCATGTTCAACCTGCATGTCCTTGGAGCCATTCAGGGCCAGGACAGGACAGCTGATGTCCGCAAGGAGGGGACGTACGTCAAGGGATAGAAAATATTTCAGATACGGAGTCCGAACCTGTCTGATTACAGCCTGAAGTCTCTGCTCCAACGGCACGGGAAGTCCTGCTTTTCCGGCGGAAGGCATTGGCAGATCAGCGATGCAGGCATCAAACTCAAGCCCGATGCGGTTCTGCCAGATTAACGTCTCCTTCCCGGACACAGCCATTCCCGCAAGCGAGATGATGAAATCCGCCTCATTCTCCGCCGCCAGCAGCAAGGCAATGGTCCCGCCCTCGCTATGACCGATAACTCCCACATTGTCAAAGCGTTCCCTTAAAAGGCAAATGCCTGCCAGGGCATCATTCTTCAGGTCTTCGGAGGTACAGCCGGCAACATCGCCGGTGGACTCTCCAAACCCCCGGTCATCATAGCGCAGAGCAGCGATTCCGGCACGGGCCAATGCGTCCGCAATGGCAGCAAAAGGCTTATGCTCAAAGAGTTCCTCATCCCGATTCTGCAAACCGCTGCCGGTGACCATGATGAGGGCAGGAGTATTCCGGCTGCAATTCTCCGGCATTGTCAATGTCCCTTTCAGGACAGCATTGCCATTGGCGAAGGTAACTTCTTCCTGCCTATACGGAAACGGTCCCTTGGGAGTCTGGGGACGGTTGAGTTTCTCTTCTCCCGGAGTGAGGGTCAGCGGAAGGGATGCGCCCATTTGAGTAAAGGTTCCAACTATCTGCTTGATAAGCCATTGGCCCTCGTATTTCGCAGCGACAGATGGAATGTTGATGGTAATGGAGCCGGTTGCAGTCCTGGCGACTTCAATCGGAATCCCCTTTGCACCCTGGTCCGGCGAGTCCATTGTGGGATTGTCACCGTCCAGATGAAACACAAGCGCAAGTTTGGTGCTCTGCAGATCAAGTTTGCCTGACCAGGGGCCGGTCTGGGCGCTGGAAAATACTGCTGCAGAGAGCAGCAGAATCAGGGTCAGCAAAGGTCGTCTCATATCATTATTCTTGAGAGTGAACGCTGCAATCTACGTGGCAGTCAGGCATATCACTGCAGAGGGTCATCGGGACAAGTTTTCCCTCAGGGCTTTCACCTCCTCCAGGGGAATGCCTACACATCGTGCAACCGTTTCCGGTGCAATGCCTTCCGCAAGTAAATTCTTTGCATCAGACAAGGCTTTCTCAGCCATGCCTTCTTCAAGCCCCTCCTTGTAGCAGATATTCTTCTCGTATTCCAGATCGTGCTCGTTCTTCATATCCTGTTCGTATTGTTCTTTCTTCTCAGGTGTGAACGCTGCAATCTCAGTGGCAGTCAGGAGGGCCTTGGTCTCAGGGTCATCCGGCCAGGCAGGCTTTTCCGTGAACTCATCGGCGTGACGGAACCAGTAAAACAGCCTGTCCCTCGTGGTGAAACATTCCGCCTCCGTTTTGTTGAAGCGTCCAATTTCCGCCAAGATAACAAAAATTGTGGGATTTGGACACTCTCCGGTGCGTTTTTCTTTAAAGGTATAATGGGAGACGATATGGTCTGCGTCCCAGAGTTCCGGCGTTAGTTCTGTGCCAGGAAAGCGATTTCGAAGACAGGATGCAGGGCAGCATAGTCGCCCTTGGAGAGCAGCTGCGAATGGTATTGCCCAGCCGCATAATAGACGCATCGGCTGAAGAGATGGCTGTCAACTTTCTTCTGGACCTCCACGCCGAGGATATTGCCATCCGCATCTTTGCAGACAAGGTCCAGTACCGTCTTCTTGCTGTAAATCGTGTCAGGGGTCTGCTCCCGGTCACGGTACTCCACAATGTCGCTTACCCTTACGTCGTCAGGCAGAACTGTGTTCAGGAGATTGATGAGAAGTGGCTTGTTCGCCGGATCAGCATAGACGGCCTTGAAGCCGGCATCGGTC
>SFPH01000043.1 GCA_004552115.1 Bacteroidales bacterium | reverse complement strand
CCAGGCTGGGTGGAACACAGTCCGATGGAGATATGGTCATCACAGCTTGCTGTTGGAATTGAGGCAATGGCTATGCTAGGAGTAAGGGCTGAGGACATTGAGGATGTCGGTAGGTGAAATACCACCGTCGGAAAGTCTTGAACCGGCCTTCACGTAGTCATTCTCCTGGACGAGAATCTGCTTGGTGAGAGGTACGAGATAATGCTTCTCGACACCTGACCTGTTCTTGACGATGATTTCACGGTTACCCCTCTTGACCTTGCCCATGATGACCTCACCGTTGATTTCGGAGATGATGGCAGGGCTGGAAGGAGTTCTGGCCTCGAAGAGTTCGGTAACTCGAGGAAGACCTCCGGTAATATCGTTGGACTTGCCGATGGCACGAGGAATCTTGATGATGACCTCGCCGATCTTGACGCTCTCTCCGTCGCTGACAGTCACGTGGGCGCCTACAGGCAGGTTGTACTGCTTGAGGACCTCGCCTTCGTCTCCGACAATGAGAATGGAAGGGTTCTTGGTCTTGTCCTTGGCCTCGATGATGACCTTGTCCTTGTTGTTGGAATACTCATCGGCGCTCTCCTCGCGGAAGGTCACGCCGCTCTCCATATTGTCGAAACGTACAGTACCTGTGGTCTCGACGATGGTGATGGCGTTGTACGGATCCCACTCGCAGATGAGATCTCCCTTCTTGACGGACTCGCCATCCTTCTTGTAGATGACAGAGCCGTAAGGAACATCATAGTGCGAGAATGTGATACCTGTGTTCTCATCCACAATCTTGAGCTCGGCCATACGGCTGACAACGACTTCCTCAGTGAGACCGTCGACAGTCTCCCTTTCGAGAGTCCTGAGCTCCTCATACTGGAGTTTTCCGTTGTACTTGGACTCGATGGTGGAATCAGCGGCTGTGCTGGAAGCGGTACCTCCCACGTGGAATGTACGGAGGGTAAGCTGGGTACCAGGCTCACCGATGGACTGGGCTGCGATGACTCCGACAACCTCGCCCTTCTCGACCATGCGGCTGGTGGCAAGGTTACGTCCGTAGCACTTTGCGCAGACTCCCTTGCGGGACTCGCAGGTAAGCACGGAACGGATCTCGACCTGCTCGATCGGCAGTGAGTCGATGAGGTTGGCTGTAGCCTCCCTGATCTCCTCGCCGGCCTTGATGATGAGCTCGCCGGTAATCGGGTTGAAGATATCGTGCACGGAGGTACGTCCGAGAATCCTCTCGCCGAGTGACTCGACGACCTCATCCTTGTTCTTGATGGCGCTTGCCATAAGGCCGCGCAATGTACCGCAATCCTCCTCATTGATGATGACATCGTGGGAAACGTCCACGAGACGCCTGGTGAGGTAACCTGCATCGGCAGTCTTGAGAGCGGTATCGGCAAGACCCTTGCGGGCTCCGTGGGTGGAGATGAAGTACTCGAGCACCGTCATGCCCTCCTTGAGGTTGGACACGATAGGGTTCTCGATGATTTCTGCTCCTGCCGCTCCGGACTTCTGAGGCTTGGCCATAAGGCCTCGCATGCCGCAGAGCTGCTTGATCTGCTGTGTAGAGCCTCGGGCTCCGGAGTCAAGCATCATGTACACAGGGTTGAAGCCCTGCTGGTCTGCGGAAATCTGCTTGGTTACGATTCCGGTAAGCTTGTTGTCTATGGTTGTCCAGAGGTCGATGACCTTGTTGTAACGCTCGTTGTTGGTGATGAAACCCATCGAGTAGTTGCCCTTGATCTCCTCGACCTGTGAATATCCCTCGTCAATGAGCCTGTACTTCTCCTCAGGGATGAGCACATCGCCGAGGTTGAAGGAGATACCTGCCCTGAAGGCCCTGTCGTAACCGAGGTTCTTGATGTCATCGAGGAAATGCGCAGTGCGTGCAACACCCGTATTCTTGATGACCTCGGTAATGATCTTCCTGAGGGACTTCTTTCCGAGAACCTCATTCACATAAGGAACCTCCTCCGGCACATACTGGTTGACAATGATGCGGCCAGGGGTAGTCTCGACCATGTGGGTGCCCTTGGACTCATCCTGCTTGTCGACTACAAGCCTCACATTGATCCTGGCGTGAAGTTCGATGGCGCCCTCGTTGAGAGCCACAATGACTTCCTCAGGGCCGTAGAAGCTCTTGCCCTCGCCCTTTGCACCAGGTTTGATCTTGGTGATGTAGTACAGACCGAGCACCATATCCTGAGAAGGTACGGTGATAGGAGTACCGTTGGCAGGGTTGAGAATGTTCTGGGAACCGAGCATGAGAAGCTGGGCCTCCATCACGGCTGCATTGCTGAGCGGAAGATGGACTGCCATCTGGTCACCGTCGAAGTCGGCGTTGAACGCGGTACATGCGAGCGGATGAAGCTGGATGGCCTTGCCCTCGATCATGCGTGGCTGGAATGCCTGGATACCGAGCCTGTGAAGAGTAGGAGCACGGTTCAGGAGAACCGGATGTCCCTTCATCACATTCTCGAGGATATCCCAGATGACAGGATCCTTCCTGTCCACAATCTTCTTGGCGGACTTCACGGTCTTCACGATGCCGCGCTCAATCAGTTTCCTGATAATGAACGGCTTGTAGAGCTCGGCAGCCATGAATTTAGGCAGACCGCACTCATGCATCTGAAGCTCCGGACCAACGACGATAACTGAACGCGCGGAGTAGTCCACACGCTTTCCGAGGAGGTTCTGGCGGAAGCGGCCCTGCTTTCCCTTCAGGCTGTCGGAGAGAGACTTGAGAGCCCTGTTGGACTCGCTCTTCACTGCGCTTGACTTCTTGGAGTTGTCGAAGAGTGAATCGACAGCCTCCTGGAGCATACGCTTCTCGTTCCTGAGAATCACCTCAGGCGCCTTGATCTCGATAAGCCTCTTGAGACGGTTGTTCCTGATGATGACCCTTCTGTAGAGGTCATTGAGGTCAGAGGTGGCGAACCTTCCTCCGTCGAGCGGAACGAGAGGCCTGAGATCCGGCGGAATAACCGGAACCACCCTCATTATCATCCATTCAGGACGGTTGATTCCCTTGGACTCCTCAAACCACTTCACCACGCTGAGCCTCTTGAGAATCTCAGCCTTCCTCTGCTGGGAAGTCTCTGTGGCCATGGCTGTCCTGAGGGACTTTGCAAGTTCGTCGATATTGATTTCCTTGAGGAGGTCATAGATACCCTCGGCACCCATCTTGGCAATGAACTTTTCAGGAGCATCGTCAGGAAGGTTGTCATTTTCAGGCATCTTCGCCATCACGTCGAGATACTCGTCCTCAGTGAGGAGGTCAAGCTTTGCAAGTCCGCTGTCTCCCGGCTTGATGACGATGTACTTCTCGTAATAGATCACGGACTCGAGCTTCTTTGCCGGGATTCCGAGCACGGCCGAAATCTTGTTCGGCGCGGACTTGAAATACCAGATGTGAGCTACCGGCACCGTGAGAGTGATGTGTCCCATCCTCTCGCGACGTACCTTCTTCTCAGTGACCTCGACGCCGCATCGGTCGCAGACGATTCCGCGGTACCTGATCCTCTTGTACTTGCCGCAATAGCACTCGTAGTCCTTGGTAGGACCGAAGATCTTTTCGCAGAAAAGACCGTCGCGCTCCGGCTTGTAAGTCCTGTAGTTGACCGTCTCCGGCTTGAGGACCTCTCCGTGGGACCTGTCGATGATGTCCTCCGGAGATGCAAGAGAGATGCTGATCCGCTGGAAATTGCTTCTGACCTTATTATCTTTATTGTTCAAAGTAGGCATAGTATAACAAATAAATGTCTTACTGATTAATCAAGTGTCACTTTAAGACCCAGGCCTCTGAGCTCGTGGAGAATCACGTTCAATGCCTCAGGTATGCCAGGAGCAGGCATAGGCTCGCCCTTGACAATGGCCTCGTACGTCTTGGACCTTCCGGAAACGTCATCTGACTTGACAGTGAGGATTTCCTGGAGAATGTTGGCGGCACCGAAGGCCTCGAGGGCCCAGACCTCCATCTCTCCGAAACGCTGTCCTCCGAACTGTGCCTTACCTCCGAGAGGCTGCTGGGTGATGAGCGAGTAAGGACCGATGGACCTGGCGTGCATCTTGTCATCGACCATGTGGCCGAGCTTGATCATATAGATGACACCGACTGTCGCATACTGGTCAAACCAGTCACCTGTACCTCCATCCCTGAGATGAGTCCTGCCGAACTTCGGGAGACCTGCCTTGTCAGTATACTCGCAGAGTTCGTCAAGGCTTGCACCGTCGAAAATCGGAGTGCTGAACTTCACGCCGAGCTGCTTGCCTGCCCATCCGAGAACTGTCTCGTAAATCTGTCCGAGGTTCATTCGGGAAGGCACACCGAGAGGGTTGAGGACAATGTCCACAGGAGTTCCGTCCTCGAGGAACGGCATATCCTCCTCCCTGACAATCTTGGCCACGATACCCTTGTTTCCGTGGCGTCCGGCCATCTTGTCACCGACAGTGATCTTCCTCTTCTTGGCGATATATACCTTGGCGAGCTGCATCACACCGTTGGCGAGATCATCTCCGATCTTCACTTTGTCAACCGCCCTCTTGTTGGCTGCGGCAGCCTCCTTGTAGGCGATGCAGTAGTTGTTGATGAGATCCCTGATCATCTCATTGGCGTGGGCATCATCGGTCCAGCCATTTGAATTGACATTGCTGTAGTCAATAGTCTTGAGCTGAGCGGCGGTGATCTCCTTTCCTTCAGGAATAAGCTCAACACCGTAGAGGTCGAAGATTCCGGAGCTCTTCCTGCCCTCGGCGAGAGCGGCAAGCTTGTCGAAGAACTTGGCATACAATGCCTCGGCCTTCCTGTCGAAATCCTCCTGAATGCTGTCGAGCTTGGCCTTCTGCTCGGCCCTTGCGCCCTTGCGGTTGCCTTCCTTGGCCACCTTGGCGTAGAGGGCGGTCTTGATCACGGTACCGCTGAGGGAAGGATTTGCCTTGAGGGATGCATCCTTGACGTCTCCGGCCTTGTCGCCGAAAATCGCCCTGAGGAGTTTCTCCTCCGGTGAAGGATCGCTCTCTCCCTTAGGCGTGATCTTACCTACCATTATGTCGCCCGGCTCGATATGGGCGCCCACCATCACGATACCATCATCGTCGAGGAACCTTGTGGCATCCTCGCTGACATTAGGGATGTCGGATGTAAGCTCCTCCATTCCGCGCTTGGTCTCGCGGACCTCGGTCACGAACTCATCGACGTGTACGGAAGTGAGGATGTCCCAGCGCACCATCTTCTCTGAAAGCACGATGGCGTCCTCATAGTTGTATCCCTTCCAAGGCATGAAGGCTACCATCAGGTTCCTTCCGAGGGCGAGCTCGCCGTTCTGGGTTGCATAGCCTTCAGTCATCACCTGACCCTTCTCCACGATGTCTCCCTTGCGCACAATAGGCTTGAGGCAGATTGTCGTGCTCTGGTTTGTCCTCCTGTAGATAGGAAGGTGGTATACCGTAACGTCAGGAGCGAAGCTTACGAATTTCTCGTCGGCGCTCCTGTCATATTTAACGTGAATCTCGTTGGCGTCCACATAGACGACCTCTCCGCGGCGGTCAGCCATCACCTGAGTCCTTGAGTCGATGCAGACTCTCTCCTCAAGTCCGGTTCCCACAATCGGAGACTCCGGCCTGAGAAGCGGAACGGCCTGACGCATCATGTTCGCACCCATGAGTGCACGGTGTGCATCATCGTGCTCGAGGAATGGAATGAGGGATGCAGCCACAGAAGCCATCTGGTTCGGAGCCACGTCCATGTAATCCACTTCCTCCTTGGTCACAACCGGGAAGTCCGCCTCGAGACGGCACTGGATTCTGTCATCCTCGATCACACCGTCATCGGACATCTTGACATTGGCGAGAGAAACGAGCTTGTCCTCTTCCTCCTCGGCGCTCATGAATTTCCATCCCTCGTCGCTGAGGTCAACCTTTCCGTCATTGACCTTGCGGTATGGAGTCTCGATGAATCCGAGATCGTCAATCTTGGCATAGACGCAGAGAGAAGAAATAAGTCCGATGTTCGGTCCCTCAGGAGACTCGATAGGACAAAGCCTTCCGTAATGCGTATAGTGCACGTCCCTGACCTCGAATCCGGCCCTGTCCCTGGAGAGACCTCCCGGACCGAGGGCTGAAAGACGCCTCTTGTGGGTAACCTCGGCAAGAGGGTTGGTCTGGTCCATGAACTGTGAAAGCTGGCTGGTTCCGAAGAATGAGTTGATGACGGACGAGAGTGTCTTGGAGTTGATGAGGTCAACCGGATTGAACTGCTCGCTGTCCCTCACGTTCATCTTCTCGCGGATAGTCCTGGCCATCCTGGAGAGACCTACGCTGAACTGGTTGGCGAGCTGCTCGCCCACAGTCCTTACCCTTCGGTTGCTCAGATGGTCGATGTCATCCACTGAAGCCTTGGAATTGATCAGCTGGATGAGATACTTGATGATCTCGATGATGTCGGTATTGGTCAGAACACGGAGAGCCGGGTCGATCGTGAGACTCAGCTTCTTGTTGAGACGGTATCTGCCGACGATACCGAGGTCGTATCTCTTTTCGGAGAAGAAGAGCTTGTCGATGACATCCCTCGCAGTTGCCTCATCAGGCGGTTCCGAGTTGCGGAGCTGCTTGTAGATGTAGAAGACCGCTTCTCGTTGTCGCTTGCCTCATCCTTCTGGAGGAGGACAGTCTTCACCTCAGCATCTGCAAGTTTCTGTATGGTATCCTCGTCGATGACCTCGCCGCGTTCTACGACAGGCGTGGTGCGCTCGATAGGAATTACCTCTCCCGTATCCTCGTCCACGAAATCCTCGTTCCAGGTCTTGAGCACCTTGGCTGCGAGTTTGCGTCCTTCGTTGGCTTTGAGGTTCTCTGGAGTCGCCTCGATCTCCTCGGCAAGGCCGAAGATGTCGATGATGTCCTTGTCTGCATTGAAGCCGATGGCCCTCAGCAATGTGGTCACAGGGAGCTTCTTCTTCCTGTCGATGTATGCGTACATCACATTGTTGATATCGGTGGCGAACTCAATCCAGGAACCCTTGAACGGGATGATTCTGGCGGAGTAAAG
>SFPH01000321.1 GCA_004552115.1 Bacteroidales bacterium | reverse complement strand
CTCGCAGCCGCCTGCCCCTTCAGCAGGACAGGATGGAGACCGAGTCCGAGAAATTTTCCCGTGACACCGGCCACAATGGCATCCATTTTCCTGGAGGCCTGCTCAATCCGGAACACTGCCGCAGTCCACTTCGACATCAGCCCTTCGTCCGGAAGAAACTCCTCCGGGATGAAGGAAAGACCGCTGTGGACGATACCGGTAACGGTCTGACGGCGGGACTCCCTGTATATCGAGTTCCAATCCTCAGCCGCAAGATGCAGCATTTCCGGATTCTCCGGCTCACGTCCCCACAGGCCGCATCGCAGAAGGGCGAAGAAAGCCCTCGTCACATTATTCATCTATCAGTCCGAATTCTTTCCACCGGGACAGGAGATCAGCCACATCCCCAGCAGCCCTGTCCTGTGAAACGTCATAATTGTCAACCAGATAGCGGGTCAAGTCATCTTCGGAGAAATCTTTCCCGAAGAAGGTCGTCCATATATCGGATGCTGTGGAATTGAGGGTAAAAACATCTGTCATGTTGACCTCGCCCTCCACTTCCCTGACCACCATGCTGCGGCTGCCTATTTTCCTGAGGCGGAGATTGTCCTTGATTCTCATCTGTTTCAAAATTCATCTGTTTCAAAATCTTTTTCCGGTCAGAATGGCCACTGCGGTGAGGAACATTATCTTTATGTCCGTCCACAGCGTCCAGTTGTCCAGATACTCCAGGTCCATCTTGAGACGGGTCAGCATCTTCTCCATAGTGGCGGTATAGCCGTTGTACAATGTAGCATAGGAAAACACGCCAGGACGCATTGCGAAGAGGCGGCTGTAGTCAGGATTGTGCTCCTTGATGCGCTCTATGAAATACTCCCTCTCCGGTCTGTATCCCACCATGCTCATATCGCCCACGAATACGTTCCATAGCTGAGGGAGTTCATCCAGATGGTGGTTGCGGAGGAAGGCTCCGACCTTGGTCAGGCGGGAATCCGCATCCGCACACAACTGCGGAACGCCGTCATTCTCGGCGTCCTGCACCATCGTTCTGAACTTCAAAAGGGTAAAAGGTGTGCCTCCTTTTCCAATGCGTTCCTGTGAGAAAATGGCCTTCCCCGGACTGTCAAGCCTGATTGCCAAGACTATAATAACGTAGACCGGTAAAAAGATGACCATCCCGAGGCCGCTGACTACAATGTCACACAGGCGCTTGAGGCCAAGTTTCAGAGAGATTGCAAGTCCTCCGGACTCCTCATCACTCATATTAAGCTGTTCTTCCTTTATCATATTAAAGCGGTTTTTTTTCATATATTCCAATACATCCGGACACCATCTTCTCCAATGTGAAGAATGTCCGGTAGCGGTCCAATGCCCTCTCCGACCAGGCCTTCCAGTCTTCCTGTCCGGAGATGATTTCCATCAATGCCGAGGCCAGGGATTCCGGAGAGCCCGGTTCTGCATTGAGGCCCGAGACTCCATCCGCATTGACTACAGGCACGCCCGATCCTGGGATTCTTGTCGCCACTACGGGAACGCCGCAGGACATCGCCTCGATCTGCACGATGCCGAAGGCCTCGGTCTTGTATATGCTGCTCAGGCAGAAAACATCGGCAGCTCCGAACCAGTCATGCACCACATCGTCAGGCAGATAGCCCAGGAGTTCGACCTTGTTTTCCAGCCCCTTCGCGCGGATCATGGATTCGAGGCTCTCCCTCAGCGGTCCTGTGCCGCCAATCAGTATCACGCAGTCGTCCGGAAGGTATTCCGCCGCAGACACGAGATTTTCGAAGCCCTTGTATTCCACCAGTCTCCCGAGGGAGAACACGATTTTCCTGCCCTTGTACCTGGACTTGATTTCAGCGACGCCCTCGGCATCAGGCCTGACTGGCTCAATACCGATGAGAAGTTCCTCAAATCTGTCCTCTCGCCCTTCCAGCCAAGGAGAGTTGTCCAGATAGTGCAATGTTGTCCCGACTATCTTCTCCGCCCTGTCAATCAGCCAGTTCTGAAGCGGCCGGTAAAATCTGAGCAGAACTTTCTGCTTCAGGATGTCGCTATGCCAATGCAGGATGACCCTGCCCTTGTACCCGGACAGTCTCAACGCCAATGCAGCCATCGGGTCCGGATGGTGGAT
>SFPH01000320.1 GCA_004552115.1 Bacteroidales bacterium | reverse complement strand
CTTGAAGCATCTGACATTGACCTTGAGCGTTCCGCCATTGGTAAACTCGTCATACACATCGGATTTCTTCATCTTCCAGCCTACGAAGAGGGAGAAGAGAAGGGCTCCGAGGGCCATGAGGAAATTGGAGGAAATCCAGTCGCAGAAGCCGAAAATTGTCTTCCCGAAGAACTGGATACCGCCAAGAGGGCCGAAGGAGAGGGAGCAGAAGCAGCCGAGTGTCCAGGTGCCGATGAAGGTCGTGAGGGTGGCCCATTTCCTCTTCATCTTCATTTCTTCAATGAGATAGGCCACACCCACCTCCATAAGCGAAACCGCACTCGTGAGGGCGGAAATGAGGATGGTGACGAAGAATACTGTCGCAATGATGCCGCTCAGGACCGGAGCGGATTCTCCCATAGTGGCGAATACGTATGGCAGGCTCTCGAAAATGAGGCCAGGACCTGCTCCCGGGGTCACTCCGGCCGAGAAGACCGCCGTCATCACGGCAAAGCCGGCCATCAGGGCGAACATCAGGTCGAAGGCTGCCGTTCCCAGTCCGGAAACGAGGAGGTTTTCCTTCTTGCTCACGTATGAGGAATATACCAGGATGGTTCCCACGCCGAGGGAAAGGGAGTAGAACGACTGTCCCATCGCAGCCAGAATCACCTTGGAGGTAATCTTGGAGAAATCAGGCTTGGCCATGTAAATGACACCGCCCATCGCTCCCGGCAATGTGAGGGAGTACAGCAATATGGCAAGTATCAGTAAGAAGAGCACCGGCACGGACCAGTTGCTGAACTTCTCGATACCGCTCTTGACTCCGGCCGTGAGGATGATGGCAGTGGTGCCGAGGAATATTGTATGGAACAGAATCGGGGCGTAAGGTCTGGAAATGAACTCAGAGAACAATGAGGTTATCTCCTCCTTGGGAACGGAGTTGAAGCCGAATGTCAATGATTTCACGAGATATTCTATGGACCAGCCGCCTACGACACTGTAATATGAGACGATGATGAGTGGGGCCAGGATGGTGATGATGGAGAGCCATTTCCACCGGGTCCCCGGAGCGAGCTTTTTCATCGCTCCGTAAGTGTTTGATTTGGAACGCCTTCCGATAATGCTTTCGGAAAGGAAGATAGGCAGGGAGAGGAATACCGATGACAGGATGTAAACCAGGATGAACGCCGCGCCGCCATGTTCGCCGGCCAGATACGGGAATCTCCAGATATTGCCGAGACCGATTGCGGACCCGGCCATAGCCATTATGATAGCGAATCTGCCACCGAAATTCTCTCTCTTGTTCTCCGCCATTGCAATAAAAGTTTTATAACTATTTTTAAGTTCGGCCGACAATAAGAAAGTCGGTCACATCATTCACTTTCAATTTGTCTGCATAGCCACTAATCCTTTAGGCGATTGCAAATTTAATAAACAATGTGGAAATGAGAAAATTTTCTGCGAATAAATATTCCTCCCGGCAATGATTTCACAATGCCGGGAGGATGGAGGTTCTGGGATGTCAGCGGCGGCGGTAAACCGCAAAGGAGTAGGCCAGCCCGTTTTCCGGGTCGGTTTCAATGCCGGTGTCGGAGGTCTTCTCCCAGATGGCCGGGTCGATGGCCGGGAAGAACGCATCGGCGTCCGGCACTGTGGTATGGACGTGGGTAATATAAAGAGAATCAGCGTACTGCATTGCCCTTTCATATGTCTTGGCCCCGCCCATTATGAAACATCTTTCTGTCCGGGAGCCGTCAGAGGCGGTATCCTGAAGCGGATTTGCGGCGGTTGCCACAGGCCCGGACTCCTGCCCGGCGGCGGAGAGATGCTTCTCAGCCTCAGCGAGAGCCGAAGCCACGTCAGGGACCTGTAGGACGGTGTCAGGAGCATTGAAATGATGCCTGGTTATGACAATGTTGAGCCGGCCGGGAAGAGGACGCCCGATGGACTCCCAGGTCCGGAAACCCATTATCACAGGGCAACCCATGGTCGTCCTGCGGAAATATTTCATGTCGGCGGAGATGTGCCAGAGAAGGGCATTGTCCCGTCCGATTGCCAGGTCATCTGCCACGGCGGCTATCATTATATTTTCCATTGTCTGCGGGTATATTTTCGTTCAGGCGGCATGACAGGGGGCTCAGACGGCGACAGGGGCCTTTATGGCCGGCCACGGGTCGTAACCTTCGAGCGTGAAATCCTCATATCTGAAATCCTCGATCTCCTTCACATCAGGATTGATCAGCATCTTCGGCAGCGGTCTGGGCTCACGGCTGAGCTGAAGGTCAACCTGTTCGAAATGATTGAGATAGATATGGGTATCGCCGGTCGTGTGGATAAACTCGCCAGGCTGGAGTCCGCTGATCTGAGCAATCATCATTGTCAGCAATGCGTAGGAGGCAATGTTGAAAGGCACGCCGAGGAAGGTGTCCGCACTGCGCTGGTAGAGCTGGCAGGAAAGCTTGCCGTCGGCCACGTAGAACTGGAAGAGGCAGTGGCAGGGCGGAAGGGCCATCTTGTCCACCTCGCCGGGATTCCAGGCGGAGATGAGCATCCTGCGGGAATCCGGATCAGCTGCGCCACTGGTGGCCGTAAACCGGGCCAAGGTCGCCGTTTTCGTCAGCCCACTCGTCCCAGATTGTGACCCCGTGGTCCTGGAGATACCTTACGTTGGTATCTCCGGAAATGAACCACAGGAGCTCGTAAATTATTGATTTCAAATGAACTTTCTTGGTCGTCAGAAGAGGAAACCCCTCCGAGAGGTCGAACCTCATCTGATGCCCGAAGACGCTCTGCGTACCGACGCCGGTGCGGTCGTGCTTGATCACGCCCTCCTGACGGATACGGCGGAGAAGGTCAAGGTATTGCTGCATTGTTACTTACCTAACTGAAAATGAGAAGATTATAGCCTGCTCGAAAACTTCGCCCGGACGGAGGGTAGTGGTAGGGTATTCAGGCTTGTTAGGTGAGTCAGGATAATGCTGGCACTCGATGGCTACTGCATCATAGTCGTGATAGACATGCCCGCTCTTGCCTGCAGGGCAGCCCTCAAGCCAGTTTCCGGTATAAATCTGCACACCAGGCTGTGTAGTGAGGACTTCCAGGACACGGCCGCTTTCAGGCGAATACAGCTCGGCTGCGGTCTGGATCTGGCCTGGCGTATAGCCATCGATCACGAAGCAGTTGTCATAGCCCTTGCCATAGTTCAATGCAGGGAAATCTGCCTTGATTTCAGCCCCGAGGGTCTTGCCTGAGACGAAGTCCATAGGGGTGCCTGC
>SFPH01000319.1 GCA_004552115.1 Bacteroidales bacterium | reverse complement strand
CGGTTTCACATCTTCTTCTGCGAATCCCAAGAATTGGGATGCCAGTTCGTTGGGCCGTTTCCACGCCGGATTTACGATGCAGATTCCGATTGCATTGGGATTTGCGGTCCAGCCTGCCGTCGTCTATCAGGCCAAGGGAACGAAGCTCGACGGCTCCAGAATCGAGGATGGAACCGAGCTGCCTGCCGATATGAATGCCAAGGTCAGCTATGTCGAGATACCGGTCCAGATACAGTGGGGACCTGATCTCGTGGCTCTCAGACCGTATGTTTTTGCGGAGCCTTTCGTCGGCTACGGTCTTCATGCGAAAGCTTCCAGCTCATCCGACGGAGTGTCCATCAAGACCACTTCTTTCGGCCAGGCAGGCCTCTCCAGATGGGAATACGGTCTGGGACTCGGTGCGGGCATTGATATCTGGAGACTCCAGGCCTCCGTCAAGTATTTCTGGAATTTCGGCTCTCTGTACAATGATACCGGCAAGCTCAACGACATCGGCAGCCAGATCAGGGATGCGTTCAAGGATGGGCGCAATTTCAACGGAGTGACCGTTTCTCTTGCATATTTCTTCTAGAAGATGGCGGACAGGAAAATTGTGGTGTTCTGCTCAGCGAGCAGCGGCATAGACCCTCTCTTCGACCGGGCCGCTGACGATTTTGTCCGCAGGGCATGTGCCAGAGGATATGAAATTGTCTCGGGAGGTACGGTGAAGGGCACGATGGGTGTCATTTCCAGGGCGGTGGAGGAATGCGGCGGAGTCCATCACGGAATTCTGCCCCGCTTCATGGAGGAGTTCGCCTATCCCGGGCTTTCTTCATTGACCTGGACGGAGACGATGTCGGAGCGGAAGGAGAAGATGCGCGAAGGCACCTGCGCCGCCGTCGCCCTGCCGGGAGGAATAGGGACTCTCGACGAGCTGGTCGAGACTTTGACATTGGCCAAGCTCGGGAAATATCCGGGCAGGATAATGGCCTTGAACATTGGCGGTTTCTATGACAAGTTCATTGAACTGCTTGACTTTTACGTTTCCACCGGGATGCTGGACGAGGCTTCCAGAAGGCTGATTGCGTTCCCGGCGACGGTGGATGAACTGATTGAGATGCTCTGACGATGGATTACAATGCCGTAAAGGACACGTTGAAGAAAGTGCCTCGGACATCGATTTGCTGGATAGGACCAACAAGTCGATTCTTTCGCATTCCGGCAAGCAGCTCAGGCCTGTTCTCTCCCTGCTTTCCGCAAGGGCCTGTTCCGGCGGATTCGTCACGGAGGATACGGTCAGATATGCCGCGGCTTCGGAACTTCTGCACAATGCCAGCCTGCTTCACGACGATGTAGCAGATGACAGCCGGCAGAGGCGGGGGAGGCCTACCGTGATGTCCATCCTCGGCGGAAGGGCTTCTGTGCTGCTCGGAGATTACTGGCTCGTGAAGGCAATGGAGAATATCCTGAAGGGGGACAATTCCTCTTCCACGGTCATCCGCATCTTCGCCAGGACTCTGTCTGACCTTGCAGAGGGAGAACTTCTCCAGCTTCAGAAAGCGGAGACCTGCGATACCACCGAGACTGATTATTACAGGATAATATACAGCAAGACTGCCTCTCTCTTCGAGGCTGCGATGGTGTCTGCGGCGATTTCCGTGAGCGCTTCCGAGGAAAAGAAGAAGGCGGTCAGGAACTACGCCAGGATTCTTGGAACGGCTTTCCAGATCAAGGATGACATACTCGATTATGACGGAGACAGCCGGATAGGCAAGCCTATGGGCAATGACCTGAGGGAGCGCAAGATTACACTGCCTCTTCTCGGAGCTCTTGCAAATTCGGAAAAAGATGAGGAGAGGGAGGTCAGGAGGATGCTCTGCGAGATTGAACAACATCCTGAGCATCAAGAGGAAATAGTGAAATTTGTCCGTGAGCGCGGGGGCATTGCCTATGCCTGTTCAAAGCTTGCGGAATATGTGGAGAACGCCAAGATCCAGCTCAGGGCCCTCGGCGGCGGAGCTGACGTGGCAATGCTTGCCGATATAGCTGATTTCGTGTCAATGAGAAAGTCGTGAGGTTCGGGGATGTCATAGGCAACGCTGATGTGAAGCGGGCGCTTGTCGGCATGGCTGACAGCGGAAGAATCCCTCATGCCATGATTTTCCACGAGAATGAAGGCTGCGGGGGACTTGCCCTGGCATTGGCATTTTTCCAGTACCTCAACTGCAGGCATCACGACGCAGCCGACTCCTGCGGAGAATGTCCGGTCTGCAACCAGATAAGCAAGCTGATTTATCCGGACCTGCATTTCATATTCCCGGTATCGGGAGAAAAGGTTACTTCGGCCACCTTCTTGCCCCAATGGAGGGAACTTTTTGCGAAGAATCCCTTTTTCACCGAGAATGAGCTGTATGAGGCTCTGGGGATCGAGAAGAAGTCGTCCAACATTTCGGTTGCGGACGCCAGGAACATCCTGACGCAGCTGTCATTGTCCTCATTTTCAGAGGGATACAGGGCTGTGGTGGCCTGGCTGCCGGAGAAGATGCAGGCGGAGGCCTCCAACAGGCTGCTGAAGATTGTGGAGGAGCCGTCGGACATTGTTCCTCTTCGTGACCCATTCTCCGGAGAGGGTGCTGAAGACGATTTCGTCCAGATGCCAGATGATACGGGTGCTGCCTGCGGCTGCGGATGAGATTGCCGAGGCGTTGCCAAGGTGGACCGGGATTGACGGGGAGGCGGCGAGATATGCGGCCGATTTCGCTTCCGGAAGTCTGGGCAATGCGATCCGGAGTCTTGACGAAAAGGACAGGGACGTGATGATGATGGACCTCTTCACTGCATTGATGGACAATGTCCTGGACCGCAATCTTCTCGGTGCGCTTGATGCCGGGGATGCCCTGGCGGCATTGGATTCGAGGGAGAAGCAGAAGGAATTCTGCAGGTTTGCGGGAGACTGCGTGAGGAAGATTTATATGCTGCAGTCCGGGATGAAGGAGATTTCAGGAGTGAGGCCGGATGAGATGGAGTTTTTTGCCAATGCGGCAGAGCAGGGCCCTCAGGATGGTGGAGCGGAATGTGAACCAGAAAATCGTGTTCACCAACCTTGTTGACAGGCTTTTTGTAAGCATTAAGTAAGATGTTAATATTCAATAATATATATGGATAACAATGAGAATATTCAGTTCGACTGCAGCCGTGGCTGTACTGTCACGCGGAACGAGAAGGACGAGCTGAATTGCACATATAGGCGCGGTTGCTGCAAGCTGGAGGATTACGACTGGCTTCAGGGCGTCACGCAGAACCAGTTCGCCGACATTTTCGAAGTGCGGTTCAAGAATACCCGCAAGGGCTTCTATGTGAACGCTTCGAACCAGAGCATCAAGATGGGCGATATGGTCATTGTCGAGGCTCAGAGCGGCCACGACCTCGGAATAGTGACTCTGGAGGGTCCTCTCGTAGGCCGCCAGATGAGGTGCAAGGGCCTTGATCCCGAGACTGTGGAGCTGAAGAAGATCTACAGGAGAGCCAAGCAGCTCGACATCGAGAAATGGCAGGAGGCCATTGCCCGCGAGCAGGAGACCGGCAGATCGCCGTTGAGCTCGGGCTTGAGATGAAAATCGGAGACGTGGAGTTCCAGGGCGACGGGACAAAGGCAATCTTCTACTATATCGCAGACGGTCGCGTGGACTTCAGGCAGCTCATCAAGGTATTTGCGGAGGAATTCCGCATCCGTATCGAGATGAAGCAGATCGGAGCACGCCAGGAGGCCGGTCTCATAGGCGGACTCGGTGTCTGCGGAAGGGAGCTTTGCTGTGCGAACTACATTACCAATTTCAAGTCCATCACCACGGCGGCAGCACGCTGTCAGGACCTCTCGCTGAACCCGCAGAAGCTTGCGGGCCAGTGCGGCAAGCTCAAATGCTGCCTGAACTACGAGGTGGCCACCTATATGGATGCCCAGGCGAGACTGCCCAAGGTTTCGGAACCGCTTGATTTCGAGGATGGTCTGGCCTATCTGGTGAAGACCGACATATTGAGGGGCATAATGTATTTCTCATATGAGAAAGGCTCCCTGGCCAATATCTATCCTCTCGATGCCTCCGAGGTGAGGGAGATTATCAAGATGAACCGCAACGGCGTAAGGCCAGAGTCCCTGAAGACCGAGCCGGAGCCTGAGATACCTGAGTTCATCACCGCGGTCGGCGACGACAGCATCACCCGCTTTGATACTCCGAAGCGCAAGAAGAACAGGAACGGGCGCGGTGGCGGAAAGGGCCAGCAACAGCGTCAGGGCGGCAGGAACAATGGCCGCGGACGCCAGAAGAATGGAGGGGCCAGACAGCAGGGAAAGGATGGGGAGGCCTAGTCACATAGCCGTTCTCGTTGTCCTTGCGGCAGTCCTGCTTTCATGCGCGGCACCTGTCTCTTCGGAGAAGTTCGTGAAAAGCGGAAGCCGGGATGCCATGGGGAGATATGTCTTCGA
>SFPH01000318.1 GCA_004552115.1 Bacteroidales bacterium | reverse complement strand
CAGCCGCCACTAACAACTTGATGTAGTCCAGATATTCTCCATAATGGTGGTATCCGCAACAGCGGAAATTCACTATTAGGAGGGTAATGGATGTTAGACTACAAGGATATCATTACAAAACATTGCGCATTGGGGATGACTGGTAGCGCAATTGCCGAAACCCTCGGCGTCAGCAAATCGGGGGTAAATGACTTTCTGCGTGCATTCAAGGCGTGCAAAGATTTGAAGTATCCGCTGCCCAAGGGGATCACCAACTACGGCATTGCTGCGGTCGTCTATCCACGGAAACCTACCACTCATGTTGGACGGGATGTCTCCTATGAACTGCCGGATTACGAGGCGGTTTCAAAAGATATGTCTTCCCGGAAGAACATGACCCTCAAGGTTCTCTGGAATCGGTATGTGAAGAAGTGTCGGGACAGCGGTCTAAAGTTCTACTCGTATCGGCAGTTCTGCGAGAACTATGCCAAGTGGTGCGAGGAAAACAAGGAGACTCTGCATTTCAATGCCGTCATTGGCCAGAAGATGGAAGTGGATTTTGCCGGAAAGACCTTTCGGATGGTAGATCCGCTTACCGGTGAGGTAGTGGAGATCGTTGTCTTCGTAGCAGTTCTTCCGTATTCCCAGTACATTTATGCCGAGGGAATGGTCTCCACCAAGGAGCCTCAGTGGATTGCCGTCAACAACAATGCCCTGGCATACTTCGGCGGCGTTCCGGCGCTGGTCATCTGCGACAACTGCAAGCAAGCCGTTATTGCCAACCGGGACTGGATCGCCCCGGAGTTGAACAAGGATTACGCAGAATGGGCTGAGCACAACCACACGGTTATCCTGCCTGCCAAAGTTAAGAAACCCAAGTACAAGAGTTCCGTGGAGAATGCCGTTGGCATCTTGGAAAAGGGATTCTTTCACGACATGGAGGAGATGGACTACTTCAGTTTGGAGCAGTTCAACCGAGACCTCTGGAAGCATCTGGACAAGCTCAACAGCGCTCCTTTTACCAAGAAACCTCACAGCCGGCGCTATTATTGGGACGAGGAGCGCCGAGAGTTAATGCCGCTGCCTCCTGTACCGTATGAATACATGGAGCGCCGGACGGCCAAGGTGTCCTCGGATTACCATGTTCGCTTCGACAACGCTTATTACAGCGTAGACCGAGCCTATCTGCACAAAGAAGTCCTCATCCGGGCATCTGCTGCCACGGTGAAGATTTTCTCCAAAGAAGGGGCATTTATCTGCGAATGGCCCAGAGCCACCGCCAAGAGTCAGTGGTCTACGGATCCAAATCATCTCCCGGCCAACTACAGGGAACTTTCCGAGTGGAACGGGACCTATTTCATCCGGAAGGCCATGACCGTTGGCCCCAACACCGAAGCGGTGATTAAGCGCATTCTTGCCAGCCGTTCTGAGTTTCACCAGAAAATACAGCAAACAGGCGCTGGAAGAGACTTGTGCTCAGGCTTTGGAACTGGGAAAGGTGAATTACACTTTTATTAAAAATACAATTCCTGTTGTTGCTGAAGATCTTGGTGTTTCCGGCTACAACACCAGGGCAAATGAAGAACGCAACAAGGGTGCTTTCGTTATGGACGCCGAGTCCATGGACATTGACCGGCTTCTCTCCCGCAGCCAGAGCCTGGCTCAGTCCAAAGGGAAGGGCGGTGACAAATAATGCTCACCGGAAAAGCTCTTTTTAACACCCTTCTGGCTGAACTGAACGAAATGGGACTGCCCGGTATGTCTGCCACGCTGGACGAAATGTACCGGTCTCCTGATTTTCTGGAACTCGATCCGTTGATGGCGATTGCCACCCTCGTGGAGCCGGAGTACCAGAAGAAGATGAACAAACGCATCCAGAGCCGTCTGCGCGCAGCACATCTTCGTGGCTGTCCCCAAGAACTCTCCAATTGCATTGATTCTGCTGAGCGTGAGTATCTGCCCCGTGGAATTACAGAGACTCTTGCTGCGCTGGATTTCATAGATTCTGGTCTTAACGTCTGTATCCTGGGCCCCTCTGACAGCGGAAAATCCTACCTGGCCAAGGCACTGGGCATTGTTGCCTGCAACAACTACAAGGTGGAATACCACCATTGCGAAACTCTTCTGGAAACTCTGGTAGCGCTCAAGGCGCAG
>SFPH01000317.1 GCA_004552115.1 Bacteroidales bacterium | reverse complement strand
GATGTTCAGGCTAAGTCCCACGTAGGAGTAAGGAGTCCATCTGTAGTTGCTGAACTTGAAGTCGTTGGTCATCGCCGTCTCAAGGAACGCGAAGTTGGCGGAGAGGGTCGGGATGTAGGCGAACTTCTGAATCTTTATGTTCATCGCAAGCTGCTCGGCCTGGATGGCGAGCTGGCGCATTGTCGTATTGTATTCGAGAGATATGTCCTCTCCGAGAGCCTGGTCATAAGTCATCTCGGAAGCATAGTCGCCGATTGTTCCGGCCACGTCGATGTTCTGGTCAAGGTCCACGCCCATCACGGCCTTGAGCTGCCAGAGGGCGAGGATCACGGAGCTTTCAGCATTGTAAACGTTCGGAATCGCACTGGCTACCGTGGATTTGGCGCGGGTGAAATCGAGCTCCGAAGCCTTCTGGGCATTGTAGCGGAGACGGGTCTGCTCAAAGTTTCTCACTGCATTGTCATACACGTCCTTATATACGTTCAGCATTGTCATACACGTCCTTATATACGTTCAGAGCCTCCTTGGCGAGAAGCACTCCGTAATATGCCTGCTTTACCTGGGTGACCATATCCAGCCTTGAGGAACGGGCCTTCTCGACAGCGAGTTCAACATCCTTGGCCGAAAGCCTTATGCTCTTCCAGAGCTGTGCGTTGACAATCGGCATTGCCGCCGTGACACCGCCGGAATATGAATTCCATCGGCCGACCTCGATTCCGCCGCCTCCTAATGAAGGAGCGCCCTCGCCGCTTCCGGCCTCAGAGCCTGTCCCGCCGGAAGTGCCATCACCGGCTCCTGCCTCATCTCCGCCACCCATGATGCTGCTCATGTCCATATCCATGTACATCACCTGTTTCTTGATGGTTCTCTGGAATGAGCCCGTAAGATCAATCTGAGGGAAAAGGGAGGCATATGTGCCTTTCCTGGCATAGCCTGTTCTTTCGATTTCCATGTCTGCGACGCGTACCGATGCATTCTCGCTCAATGCTATCTTCAAAGCGTCATCCAATGTAATGACCGTTGCGGTCTGAGTCGTGTCCGTTTCCTGGGCGAATGCGCCGATGGACATCAATGCCGAGCCTGCAGCCAGCAGAAGCCTCGGAAGTCTAATTTTCATACTTATCACTTTTTTACCACTATATATTCAACCGATAACCCTGATATGACTCACGTCAAAACCGGGCACGGCGCACTAATCCGCAACAAGCATACCATAATATGGCCAAAAATGACCATATCTATTCGTAAAATGGTGTTTTTTACTCCTAAAACAATTTTAGTGGACAAATCGGTCAGGAAATCCCGATCCATTCGTATTCTCCACCCCACAAACTGAGGAATCTGAGGAAGCCTTCCCTTGACACAATTACACTTGCCGTATTGTCACAGGGATGAAAACTGATCCTTTCGGACATTTTCAGGTCCTCATCGACAAAAAACTTGACACGATGTCCGTTGGCGAAGAGTTCCCTGACACTGACATCTTGTCGCACCTCGGCGAACATCGGCTTCTCAGCCGTGGAATCAGGGGCGGGGACTGCCAGACCCATATCCTCAATGAGGCCGAACGGAGTCACCGAGCCCGGATGCACTCCGAGGCAGCGCACCATCCTCTCCTCGGAGGCAAAGGACAGCTTTCCCTGCCTGAGCTTGTGCTCGAGCGTGTGGATGTCCAGATTCTTATGGCACTCGAAGGAAATGAGATAATGCCTGTTGCCCTTGTGATTGCGCATGAAGAGATTCTTGCAATGCGTCGCGGACAGATTTTTCCAATATTCGAGAGCTGTCTCAATAGTAGGTAGAGGAGGGTGGCGGTACAATTCGAAGTCAATGCCGTTGGCCTCGAGAAAATCCGTGACCCTGGTGATGCGCATAGTTGTTTCCGGGTCATTGAGGTACTGCTCAAGACCCTCACCATCCATTATTATCTCTTTCATGATACCTTCTATGACAGTGACTTGGCGTAATGGGTAGCCTCCTTCTTCCGGCGTGGAGCCTCCTCCGGCACGACCACCTGGGCCGGCTGTTTCCGGACAAAGGCAT
>SFPH01000316.1 GCA_004552115.1 Bacteroidales bacterium | reverse complement strand
CCGCCTTGCAGTCGTCACAGTCCTTGTCTTCCGCATCGATGAGGATGGCGGCGGAGTGTATGCGGCTCAGCGGCATCAGGCCGGTGGCGGATGCGCTTCTCCAACGTTTCAGATAACGTCTTCTGAATATGTTCTTTATGAATTCCAGCATTTTCAGTCCTTAAGGTCCCCGGCGGCTCCTCCGTTCGCTGCTATCAGCTCGCGGATTTCCTTCTTGGCCGCTTTCCATCTTGGGATATCAATCTTCGTGCCTATTACCTCCACAACCTTTGCCGCAATGATGGATCCGATTTCTCCGCATACTTTCAGCGGCATCCCGAGCGAATGGGCATAGATGAATCCGGCGGCGTAGGTGTCACCCGCGCCCGCTGGCCAGGCTTCTATGTAGTGGTATTCGTCCCCGCTCTTCACCATCGAGCCGTCCTTGCCGACCTTGACGACTGCGATCCGGCAATGTCTGGCGATTTCGTCGAGAGCCTCGCGCGGCTGCATCTTGGTGAAAGCCCTGGCCTCGGACTCGTTGGCGAATACGATGTCAACGTATTTGTCCACTATGTCGTGGAGGAAGGCCTCGTTGGACTCGACGACATTGTAGGAGGCCATATCGAGGGAAATGATGCATCCGGCTTCGTGGGCCATCTCCACCGCTTTCCTGATAAGGGCCTGGTTCTGAACGAGATATCCTTCAATATGGAAGTAGTCGTAGCCCTGGAAATATTCCGGCTTCAGATCTTCCGGGACCATTTCGAGGGCGGCGCCCATATAGTTGGCGAAGGTTCTTTCCGCATTGGCTCCGGAAACGAGGACCATCGAGCGGCCGGAAGGATTCTTGCCCTTGAGCAGCAGGGTCTTTACTCCGTACTGCTCCTCATCGCTCTTGAAAAGATGTCCGAGCTCGTCCTCTCCGACTTTGCCGATGAATGCCGACGGCATCCCGAGAATGGCCGTGCATGTGATGGTGTTGGCTGCCGAACCGCCTGCCACGTAATGCAGGCCGTAAGGTTTCAGGCTCTCGAAAATCTTGTTCCCGGTCTCCATATCCACGAATTGCATGCTGCCCTTCGGCAGATGGTAGAGCTTGAGGAATGAGTCGTCCGGAAGGACCGCGAGAATGTCAGTCAGCGCATTGCCGATGCCAAGGATAGTGTGCATATCGATACTGTTTATTCGCACAAAAATAGTAAAATTGGGCGGATAATGAAAATATTGTCCTGTACCAACCCTCATTATCATTATTTTCAGTAAATTCGCAGGTTCTCCGGGCATTTCCCGAAGGACGGCAACGCATGAAACCTGACAAGTCCGCATTCCTGAAATATGTTCTGTCCGCACTTGTGGCCGGCGTCCTGCTTTACTTCTCGTTCCGGGGTGTGAAGTGGGCGGATTTCATCGAGGCTGTGCGGGCCTGCAGGCCGGGATGGCTGCTTGCGGCAATGTCTGCCGGCGTGGCCTCCTTTCTAGCTTCAATGCGGTGAATATCAGCTATCTGGTCAATCTTGCCCTGCCTCGCGCCGGGGAGCTGGTCAGGTGCGGTTATCTGGCCCGGCATTGCCGCAGGGCTGGCTATGACAGGCTGCTGGGAACTGTGGTCCTGGAGCGTGTCTGGGATATTCTGATGATGTTCGGCCTGGTCGTCCTGCTTGCCTGGGCAATGTGGGACCGCTTCGGAAGTTTCTTCGTGGAGAAGATGCTGACCCCGTTTTCCGGCCGGCTGAATCTGGGCCTGGGTGCGATTGCCCTGATCCTGGCTGCTTTGGGCGGGCTTGTGCTGTGGGGTCTGTATGCATTGCGGGAAAAATGGCGGCCTGCCGGCATGGTCTGGGGATTTGTAAGGGGCCTCGGACAGGGGATTGTGAGCTGCTTCAGGATGGACCGCTGGTGGCTTTTCCTGCTGTATTCATTGATGATCTGGGCATTGTACTGGGTGATGAGCATTTCTGTCCTGCAGTCTCTCCAGGGAATGGCGGAGACTTCAGCATTGGAAGGAGGCCTGGCCGGGGCGGCGGATGAGTTGGCGGAAGCCATGGCCGGACTGTCCTCTCTCGGGCTGATGGATGCCCTCTTCCTTATGCTGGTGGGCAGCCTGAGTTCGCTGGTTCCAGTTCCCGGCGGCTTCGGGGCATTCCATTATCTTGTGGCCCTTGCCCTCTCCACCGTTTACGGCATTCCTTTCGGTGTCGGTATCGTTTTCGCGACTCTTTCGCACGAGTCCCAGACATTGACAATGATTCTATGCGGGACGGCATCCTATATCGACGAGACGGTCAGGTTGCGTAAAAATGCTGATTGACAATGCCTTTGCGGTTTTTTCGGCTGCGTGCGACGTCTCGTTTCAGATTTGATGCGGGTCTCAGCCGGCCATTCTGATTTTGCTGACCGCAGTGGGTCTTTTGTCTGAAAATCCTTATATTTGCAAATTGGCGTACAGCCTACAAAACTTTATTCCTTTCAGGATATTATGAGAGATTTATATTTGACAAATACTCTTTCGCGCAAGAAAGAACTTTTCGTTCCGGTGCATCCGGGACATGTCGGAATGTATGTCTGCGGCCCGACCGTTTACGGCGACGCCCATCTGGGCCACGCCAGGCCGGGAGTGACTTACGATGTGCTTTTCAAGTTCCTCAGGCATCTGGGCTACAAGGTCCGTTTCGTGAGGAATATCACTGATGTGGGCCATCTGGAGCACGATGCCGACGAGGGGGAGGACAAGATTGCAAAGAAGGCAAGGCTTGAGCAGGTCGAGCCGATGGAGGTCGTGCAGACCTATACTTTCAGGTACAATGAGGCAATGCGTATGCTGAATGTGGCTCCGCCTTCCATTGAGCCGAGGGCATCCGGCCATATCATCGAGCAGATCGAGACTGTGAAGAAGATTCTGGATGCAGGATATGCGTACGAGAGCAACGGGTCGATTTATTTTGATGTGGCCAAGTACAATGCCGACCATCGTTACGGCGTGCTTTCCGGGCGTACTCTGGATGACACCAAGGAGGGTACCAGGGCTTTGGACGGCCAGGCC
>SFPH01000315.1 GCA_004552115.1 Bacteroidales bacterium | reverse complement strand
TATGAACCATATGCCTGCAACCGGGGTTTCGGGTGTTGACCTGTTTGCGTATAAACCTGATGGCGAAGAACTTTGGTGCGCCGCGAAGTTTATGCCGCAATTTAAAGAGGAGTATGTCGAGACACCGGCCACCGGCGGCCAGGCTAAGAGAATTCGAGTTACCAGGGTATCATACTCCTTTGAGCAGATAGACTACGAGGATGGCTGCGAGGAGTACGAGTGGCATCTGTATCTTCCTCTGTATAATACGGTGGAGAATTTCAGGATAGCGGTCGAAGAAGGTTGCCGGCTGGAGTGGGTTCCGCGCGATTGCAGGCAGCCAATAGGCTTGAGCCGGAGTTGTTCAGCCTGCTGGATCAGATAGATGCTGCAGTGTATATCATTGATTGTCTGCCGAATATAAAGGTCTCAGACACATTGGAAGATAAACTTGAAGCAGGTATCAAACTGCTGCGGGAGCATCATAGCTGTCCTATTCTGATGGTCGACCACAGCGGGTATACCAATGAGAGGACCAATTTTTCGCGGGGATTTACGGAAGAACTTAACAGGCGGCAGGCGGCAGTGGTAAAACGGCTTCAGAGGGAGGGTATAAAAGATCTTTACTACCTGACCCGCAATGAGATAGCCTGGGATAAAGACAGTATGGTCGAAGGAGTTCATCCCAACGATATAGGTATGGTGCAACAGGCCGGCGCCGTATGCAGGAAGCTTCACCATATCGACCGCAAGAGCAGAGAAATGAACCTCAAGGGTAGATAGAAGAGTATTTAAATGTCATTGACCTATGGCGAAAAACAATCCAATCATAACCGAAGAAAGGCTCCAGAAATATCAGGGCCATTACTCAGAGGAAAAATTGTGGCCCAAGATGAAGAAGTTCGCCGCCAGACTGGGAGGCAAGGCCACATACTACGTCCTGGTTCTCTACTATGTCCTCCAGTCCCCGGATGTCCCTCTGAGCAACAAGACAATGATTCTTGGCGCCCTGGGCTACTTCATTCTTCCGCTGGACCTGATTCCGGACCTGATTCCCGCATTGGGGTTCACGGACGACATTGCCGCCCTGACATTGGCCTACAAGGCTATCCAGTCCTCCATCACCCCGGAGATAAAGGCCCTGGCGGAGGCCAAGGTCAAGGAGTGGCTGTGATGACCGGGTACAGAGCTGAGCAACTGGAAGAGCTTGCCAAAGGATGGACAATTGAAAAGATAACAGGAAAAAGAATATGATACTTACCACTACACCGGCCATTGAAGGCCACACAATCAGGGAATACAAGGGAGTCGTCTTCGGAGAGGTTATCACCGGAGTCAATTTCCTGAAGGACTTTGCCGCAAGCATCCGCAACTTTGTCGGCGGACGTTCCGGATCTTATGAGAGCGAATTGGTCGAGGCGCGTCAGAAGGCCATGGATGAGATGGCTCAGCGTGCCCGCAGCATGGGAGCGAACGCAGTAGTCGGCATTGACATTGACTATGAGGTGCTGGGAGCAGACAACGGGATGCTGATGGTCACCGCATCGGGAACGGCGGTGGTTATTGACTGAGGCAGGGCTGTTATACTTTATGATTGCGCCAAAGATAGGCTTCTCCACCAAGGAGGAGAGGCTGGACTATATCAGGGAACGCTTCCACTGCAAGGCCCCGGCATGCGGCGGCTGCGGGAGCTGCAGGATGCCGGGAGGCAGGCCTGCCGTCGATGTCTTTGCCGAATATATCGACGGGAATGTGGAGTTCGTGACCATCTCATCCAGACTCTGGAAATGAAGATAGAAGAAGCCATACTGTACGTCCTTGCCGAGCGAAACGGAGGCCTTCGCACCGAGCAGATAGCGGAGATCATCAACCGCAGGAAGCTGCACGTGCGAAAAGACGTGCGAAAAGACGGCCGGCCAGTCACCTCGGCCCAGGTATACGCCGTTGCAATGCAGCATCCGGACACCTTCGTCAAGGCCGAGGGTAGGATAATGCTGATGATCTGAAAGATTTCCGTTTGCAATGAGGATGGAGAGGGTGTCCTGAGCGGAACCTTCCACGATACGGGGTAGGCTGTCCGAAAAGTACCCTGTCAGGTACTTAAAGGCGATATTCTGCAAAACGCCCTGCCCTCGTGACATTCACCTGGCCGGCCGACCTGCCCCAGAAGGCATTGTAGGGCATATTGCCCGGCCAGGTGGCATCAAAAACAGTTCATCTGGCCGGCAAAAATTCAAAAAACCGGCTCACGGGTACCTGTAGCGGGGGTACCCCCGGCCAGGTGAATGTCACGAAGGCACCGCCGCCGGAATATACGTTCTCCGGCGGCAAAAGTTCAAGCGCTGCGGGGAGCTCGTCCTAACAAGAATCAATTTACTTGTAATTGATGTAATCATTGCGTTTACACCCAAATATGCCAAACCTAATTTTGAGTTTCACGCAGATAGGCTCACCCGCTTGGATGACAGCGAGAGTGAATACATCATTTCGGTCCTGAATGATGAAAGAACCGTCCTGATCAACGGATATAGTCAGTACGACGCAAGATATCTTGACGGGACAGGAGAATATTTTCTAATCCTCCTCCGGAGTAAATCTCCGGACCTCTGTGGAAGCTGCGCTGACCTCGCGGATGTCCGTGTCGAGGACGCCGGAGGCACGGGCCTGGAGAAGGGCATTGCCCATGGCGGTACCCTCTACGGGGCCGCAGATGACAGGGATGCGGGCGGCATTGGAAATCTGCTGCATCAGGTA
>SFPH01000314.1 GCA_004552115.1 Bacteroidales bacterium | reverse complement strand
ACTGTGGTGATCAGATGCGATATTTCGCCGCCGGTGCAGGATTCCGCCGCGCTGAGCGTTCTGCCGGAAGCTTTCAGAAGGGCTCCTATGGCATTTTCCAGGGTATCATCCGAGTCGGAGTATATGTAGTCCCCGATTATTGCCCTGAGGGCCTCCAATTCCCTGTCTATGCGCTCTTCCTGCTCCTGTTTTTCGCCGCCGTAAATGGAGAGGCGGAGTCTTACGCCTGTGAGGGTGAAGATAGGCCAGATGCATATCTGACGGCAGGGAAGTCTCCCATGCTTCAATCTTCTTGGCCAATGCGGACTCAGCAAGGCCGTAAGTCATTATGTTTCTGTGATATATGCTCGCGGTATGAAAATGTCCGCGGATGTCTTCGAGTACATCCGGCAGGGCATTCATGGTCTCGAACGGGACGCCCGGCATCGAATACAGCACGGCCTTGTGGCCGAAACGGCTCTCATTGAAGCGGAAAACCATTATCGGGGCGGTGCCCCAGCGGTTGACGATGACGTCGCAGGTATCGGGAACCATTGCCTGCTGGAGATTGCTGTCCAGAATGTCGAGCCCGCGTGAGTGGAGAATCCTCCTCATCTCCTTGTCCTGACCTTCGTGAAGGACGTAAGTCTTTGAACCTGAGAGTTCTGCGAGAGCGGCTTTGGTGATGTCGTCCTTTGTGGGGCCGAGGCCTCCGGTGGTGATCACTATGTCGTGATCGGACAGCAGGGAAGTCAGGGAACCGACAATTTCATCGTGCCGGTCACCGACGGAATGCATGTCGCTTACTTGTATCCCAATGTTATTCAGAGCTTTGGCTATTCCGGATGAATTCGTATCCACGATCTGGCCAATGAGAATCTCATCTCCGATTGTGCAGATTGAGGCAGTTGTCATTGTAAGCGCCTGCGTCCAGCATTTCCTGTGCCTGTGCGGGTGTCATTATGCCGCCTGCGCCGATTATCGGCAGCCTTCCGCAGCTCTTTTCACGGATGTATCTGACCATTTCCAGATTTTTCCTGTAAAGAGGGGCGCCTGACATTCCGCCTTTTCCTATCTCGCTGATCCTTTCCTGAGGTATCGTGAGGCCGTCGCGGGACCTTGTGGTATTGCCGGCCACGATTCCGTCAATGCCGGAGACGAGAGAGTATTCAATCAGCTCATCTATCTGAGTATGAGAGAGATCCGGAGACAGTTTCAGCAAGATCGGCTTGTAGGTGTCGAAGCCTGTCCTCATATTCAGGAGGTTGTCCATTATGTCCGAGAGGCTCGATACGTCCTGAAGGCTTGTGAGGCCCTCCACATTGGGGCAGGAAATGTTGATGACAAACATGTCCACGTGGTCGTACAGAATGGAAAATGCCGTTGCATAGTCCTCGGCGACCTGTTCTCCGTGTGAGGATGAATTCGGGGCGATATTTCCCGCAACTATGACTTCTGGACGGTCCTTGACAAGGTTTCTGACCGCATTGGAGGCACCTTCATTGTTGATTCCCATCCTGTTTATGATGGCATTGTCCTCGACGACTCTGAAAAGCCGCGGTTTAGGATTGCCGGGCTGGGGTTTGGCGGTGAGTGAACCGATTTCCACGAATGAGAAACCGAAGTCACTCAATTCGTTATAGCATTCGCCATTCTTGTCCAGACCGCCGGCAAGACCTACCGGACCGGGGAATTTGATGCCGAATACGACCCTTTCCAATGAGGGATGCGAGCGTTTGAACACGAGCTTCACCAGTTTTCTGCACAGCGGTATGCGGGAAGCCAGCTTCAGCAATCTCAGCGTCAATACGTGTATGGTCTCGGGGTTGAACCTGAACAGCAGGGGTCTGATAAGTGTGCGGTACATTGTCTTATTTGTTTACCGCAAATATACGCCATTTTCGAGGATGTGACAAGAAAGATGGCGGGAAAAAGGCATCGGGTGGAACAGGACTCTGGACTTTACTTTATTTCAATAAAAGTATTGTCATCGTAAAACACTACGATTTTCGATATTTTCCTCTGATTATCAATGACTTGAAGAGGGGAGACCGGCTGTTTTGCCTCCTGTGGGCGCGGTATTTCCGGAGCAGTGTCAGGTGAGTCGGGGATAATTGTTTCCTGTCGGGTTGAGCTCCGTCTTTCCACCGGTGCCGGGTTCACTGCGGAGAAGAGATCCTCCGGAGAATCGTCCTCCTCGTCTCTGGAATGGACAGCAGCCGGACTCTTGTACATTTTGCCGGTTCCGTTGAGCAGCCACTCCAGGTTCAGATTAGGGTAATGCTTCATCATGCTGGTCAGAAAATCCCAGCCCGGCTTGTTCCTTCCGGCAAGGATGTGCGACACGCTTGCCCTGGCGACATTGATGGTGTCGGCGAACTGAGAGCGGGAAATATTTTCGGCAGCAAGAAATTGTTCCAACCTGTTATTCATATTTCTAAACATTGTTTTTACAAATGTAATAGAAATTTATGTAAACTCCAAATGAAAGTTTACGTTACAAAAGTAAATTTACAAAAGGATTAAATCTAAATCGAAATAAATTATTAAAGCCATTCTATAGATTGAATAAGTTAAATGATTGATTTATAGGTTACAAT
>SFPH01000313.1 GCA_004552115.1 Bacteroidales bacterium | reverse complement strand
TGAACTCAGCGAGGCGACCCGAGTGGCAGGTTTTTCCAAGAACAAATATGATATTTACCAATCGGATATGAAATCGGAAAGGGACATATTGATGATGATGCAGGATCAAAAAGAGCAAGGTCGTGCTGAGGGAAGAGCTGAAGGAAGAGCCGAGGGAAGAGCTGAGGAAAGAGCTGAGATTGCCGCCAAGATGAAGTCAATGGGGCTATCCCCGGAACAGATAGCCCAGGCAACCGATTTGAGTATTGAGGTCATCAATTCACTATAATCGGTGTTCAAGGCTCCGTTTCTGAGTATTTGTTTTTTGAAGTAACCTCGCGTCCGGCTCCAACCACAGCTCCGCCTCAGCCCCTCAGAGCCCGACTCCAAGCCCAGCCCAAAGGGGAGCCGGAAAATCAGAAATCAAAGTATTCGAGGCGCTGGAGGGCCTGAGGAATCTGGTCGGAACCTCCGGCAGGGAGAATCAGGACAGTATCGCTGCTACTCTTGCCATCAACGTCAAGGGCAAGGGAGCGGTACATATTGAAAGCATCGATCATTGCCTGAGACTGGGCGATGGAGAGATTGACGTCGGAACTGCACTGGTTGAGGGCCTTTGGAGCAATCTTCAGAAGCTTGCCGTAAATGGACATATCCTCAAGAGACTTGAGAGAAACGAGACCGACTCCGGCAGAGGCGACTCCGAGCTTCGCAAATGAAATATCGTCAATCACGGATTTGCCCTCAGAGATTCTCGCTTCGAGTTTGGAAATCATATCGGAGATGGAAAGCCTCGCGCCACGGGAATCCACAAAGGAGAAACACTTATAAACCTTGCCGTCAGAGGCCTGCACGAAGGTTTCCGAACTTGACGGCATCGAATAGGCTCCGTTCTGGTATTCTTTGGTCGCCTTCCAGGCCTTGTTCACATCACTGAGGTAGCTGTCGATTGCGCTGGTTCACATCACTGAGGTAGCTGTCGATTGCGCTGACGCCACTAGAGTAGTATTTCACTTCCCATTCGACCCTCGGCTCTACCTTGGCTTCCTTCTTTGATTTCTTTCCACCCTTTGCAGCCGCATCACCCCTCGCAGCCGTTTCGCCTCTCGCAGCCACATCGTCCCTCGCTGCAGCAGCCGCAGAGCCGTCAGGGACCTTGGCGCTGCCGAGAGAATCATTGGCATTGCCGGAAGAAGCCTTGGCGCTGCCAGAAGGGGTGTAGGAATCCGGGATAGGCAGATGGCAAGGAGCCTTGCTGAGTTTGAGGTCATGGAAAAGGTACTGCCCGGAGCGTATGTCTCCGCATTCCAGCCAGAACATCAGCTGCCTGCACTTGAAGATAGGTACGGTGACGGTCAAAGGATCCATCTTGTTGTCCAGCCAAAACTCACCCACGAGCACACGGTCAGCCATAACGTTCAGCTTGACGGCATTCAGCACATTCTCGCGGGTCATATTCCCGAACACCTCTGCTAACTCATCGACATATTCCCTCATGTTCTCAACCGTGAAGGTGCAACTCTCATACTCGCCCATAGGGTTGAAGGCAGCGGCGGCCGCCTGCTTGTTGCTGCTGTCGTTCAGGAGCAGGGATATGCCCATATTGACAGTGCCGGAAGCGCCGGCGCTCACACCCGTATAGGCCGCTACGTCAGAACTGCTGACGCTGGCGCCGACACCGGTCAAGAGCATAAACACGGCATCCATAACAGTCACATTCTCAAGGCCCAAAGGGATATTCGTCTCAAGCATGAAGCCCTTGTTGATCTCGCGGCCATCCTTCATCCTGAAGGATCTGGTGATGGTGCTGCCGTCGAGGAAACAGTCATCCATACTGAAAGAGGTCAGGTCACTGACGAATCTTCCGTTGTAATGGAAATAAGGCCTTCCGCAGAAATCTATCAGGTCGGTCTCATACGGGGCATCCGGAACCTCGCGCACAAAGAGGTCATTGTCAACGGGTTCGCCCCTATAAAGGATGATATCGCCCACACCTATGACCGTCTGTTTCTCCTTGCCTGTGCCACGGCGCGCGAACTTGAGCGTACGGCACTTGTAAACAGGGATACGGTAGTGCTGACTCGGCCAGGTAGAGTAAATCTTGCGGTCGAAGACGAGCTGGTCGTCCACGTATATGAGCAGATTGTCGTCATCCATATATGAACGCTTGCTCAGACAGCCGGCGTCGAAGCTGATCCAGTCATATTCGCCCGCCAGGTCGAAGGCCGCGTAAGAGTCAATCCTGTCGCCCAGAAGAGTGTTACCCGTCGTAAGGAGCAGGCCCTCCCAATACTTCGTGCCGCCCATAGAGAAGGCTGATTATCTCTTGTTTCATGCCGCCAACAAACCCATTGCTATTGTCGAAGCGAAAGACAATAACAAGCCTCTTGGAGGAGGTATGCAACAGGCAATGGAATACGCTCAGATTCTTGACATTCCTTTTGCATACAGTTCTAATGGAGATGGTTTTCTGGAGCATGATTTCTTGACAGGGAAAGAAGCCGAACTTACATTGGAACAGTTCCCGACTCCTGAGGAATTATATAAACGGTTGGTACTTGTATGGCGTATCTGGTGGTGAGAATCGGTGAAATGCTTTTTGATGGCAGGGAGAAATGGTTGTTTATTTGCCTGGTTACTTTTTTACCGG
>SFPH01000312.1 GCA_004552115.1 Bacteroidales bacterium | reverse complement strand
CAATCCGGCCGTGAAGAAATACTACAAGGTGGAGGACCTCGCGTATGGCGGTGGCGGTTGGATTACCGAGGAGGAACTTGCCCTGGTACGCACTGGAACATACAATCCGAGCCGCTGCACCCTCAAACAGGCAAGGGAACTCTGGCCAGAGTGGTACGAACGGAGGATCATCCTGGGACATCAGCCGAACAGATGGTATATAAAACGGGACCTGTATGACTGGTGGAAGAGACAGGTTCCAATCTATGCGACGGTAGGACACAGGTACTTCTGCATGATGGCACTTGCCATATATGCGAAGAAATGCGACATCTCCGAAGAAGAGTTCCGTTCGGATTTGGAGTCATTCGTGGATGTGATGGACGCTCTCTCTCATACCCCTAACCCGGAGGACAGGTTCACCATTGAGGATGCGAACGATGCAGCTTCCGCCTTCAATGAGAATTACTGTACCTTTCCGATCGACGACATCCGGGCAATCACTGGTGTTCCGGTGGAGAGGAATCGAACAAGGAAAGGACGCAGGCAGGAGGAGCATCTGTTCGATATCCGGGCAATCCGTGATGCCCGTTGCGCAAGAGACGGTGTGTCTTGGAGGGAGGGTAATGGCAGGAAAAACAAGTTCCATCTCGTGAATGATTGGAGGGCGGCCCATCCTGACGGAACGAAGTATGCTTGTGCGAAAGAACTCGGAATTGATAAGAAAACCGTCATGAAATGGTGGGACACCACAGAACAGGAATGGCAGGCCGCCAAGGCAAGGAAAGACTCTATTGTTATTTCCGAGGTAGAGGATACGCAGACACAAGAACTTCACGATTTGGGTGCAGCATATAATGCTCCTTACGTTACCGACAGGAAAGTCGCTGAGTCAACGATGCAGCATGTGGAGGGGTACGAGGAACAGACTCCGGAAACCATCCGCGAAACGCGCGACGAACTGACGGATGCCATCAATTACGGGGCACTCAACATGGGAGTTCCAAAGACAGATGCAGACACCGGAGTTCTGGGAGAAGTACAAGAAGGATCACCCTACCGTCGATATGTCCAAGTGGCCACCGCAGGCGAGGGCAGCGTTTGACGCCGCGGTAAAAGAACACAATAAGAAAAAGTAATATAGTATTATTGTAATATATATTACTATATTCTTCCTGAAGCCTCCCGGCGAAGTTACCCGCGGCGTCCAGGCTGTCAAGGCCAAGACAAGCGGCCTGCGGCCGGCCTTGACCGTATGTCCGCCTTCGGGGATTTGATGCCTATCGTTTCCGGAAGGAAGAACTGAAGGCAGACTGCCTTCCTATGAGTCTTCGGAAATGATGATCTCTCTTTTCTGACAGTCGCAATCTTGGCGATATAAGAGGTAAAAAGGACGGCGGTGAAGGGAAGAACGGTCGCTATGTCGCCCACATCCCCCGCCCTTCCTTGCGTCTGGGCAGGGGAGTGTCTGCCACCAGATTTAACTCCAGGGATGACTCGGCTGCTCCGACCTACGTCGGACTCCCCACCGGGGAGAGCCGGCATCCCACCCGCGGGACAAGACTCGCCCTGGTCGCCGACATCCGCTCGTCCCTATCGGTTTCACCGAGTCCCCACCGGGGACGGACGGCAGCTGTCGTCGAGTGTCCACCGGACACGGGCGGCTTGTCCCTTTCTCTCTTTTCAGCGGAAGTGTCAATAACTACGGAACGAAGGTATATACCGGGCAGTTCATCCACCAGATGAATCCGCCCTATGTAAAGAAATCTAAGCATGTACCTTGCTTTTCTTCTTTACATTATATACCTTTGTTCCGTAGAAGGAGCAAGTTTACTTTTCGTGATACGAAAAGACACAAAGCCCGCTACTCGCGACCTTTGTTAAACTTGCCCTCCGGTCCCGTCCGCTCGCAAGCTCGCAGCCTTACCGGGACGGAGGGACGCCCCGAAAACACACGGGTCCCAGGGCTTCGCCCCCGTGTCTTTTCTCTCCTTCCCACGCCAACCCCCAAGCCCCAAAACAACAGAAGAAAGATGAAAACCGGAAGACCACATAAAACCGAATCAGAGACAAAGGATATAGTCAAGCATATCCGCTACTCTTCTGATGAGTGGTCTCGTGTGGAAGCAAAACTTCAGCAATCCGGTCGTACTTTCTCCGAGTTTGTAAGACAGGCCACCTTCTCCGCGAACGTGATGCCGTCCCTCGATATGGGGCAGATCACAACCCTCCGGGAGTTGAAGGTGTCGCTCGACAGAGTGGGAAACAATATCAATCAGATTGCGAAATCCGGCTCTATGGTAACAGATTCTTTTTCGTTGGAAAGATACTTAAAGGAATTGCAAAACTGCAAGAAAGAGGCTGAAGAACTTTCAGCAATTCTTCTTCAGATAAGAAACACATTAAGGTAAAATCAAGGTAAGATGATAGCCAAACTCACAACAGGAAACGGCTTCGGAGGAGCAGTCCGATATGATATGAAGTTCGGCATGGACAACAGTTCCATGTCGGTGCTTCTCGGTCTCTCCGGTGTCGATTTCTCTTATGATGAGGACGGCAATATCAAGATTGATCCGCGTCAGGTCGCTTTCGATTTCCGTCAACGCGGCGTACGCAAGCCAGTGTATCACTGGGTTCTGTCCTGGAGACCGGGAGAACACACTACCGATGCGGAGAAACTGGACGTGGCAAAGGACTTCATGCAGCGCATCGGTTTTGATGATACGCAGTATATGATCTCGGCTCATTACGACAAAGCGCACGAGCATCTCCACATCGTTGCGAACATCGTCAACAATCGAGGAGAGCGCATCCCTACGATGGGCCTGATCGAGAAGGCTCACGAGGCAGCTGCCGCCATCACCAGGGAACGCGGGTACCAATGGGGCGAGACAGCAAAGAAAGAGGCCGTCGAGAAAGCCCACAAGCCGCACGAGAAGGTAAGGATGCTTGTCAAGCCAATCGTCAAGGAAGCTGTGGCAGAGGCCAGGTCCCTGGAAGAACTGAAGACCGTCCTCGCATCCAAGGGCATTTCCTGTGTGTTCACAGTAGCCTCGGACGGCAGGCGCGGCGGTATCTCCTTCGCCTATGAGTACGAAGGACAGCTGCACACCTTCAGGGGCTCCTCCCTTGACCGCCAGCTCTCCTTCGGGTATATCAAGGCGGCCATCGACAAGAACTCCGCAAGAGAGGTGCAGCGTAAGGCGGCGCAGCAGGAACAGAACAAGATGAAGGAACTCCGTGCGGCATACAGCCAGATGGTTCCGACCATACAGGGACTACATAAGACCGTTAAAGATACATTCCAACTGTACAATGATACCAAGCAGGCAGGAATAGCAATCGGAACGGAGACGAGCCGGAAATACGGAGAGCTGAGGCAATCCTGGGAGGAGTTCCATCAACTCAATGCTGATCGCCAGAAGGCTTCAGATGCTGGAACTGTAATTAAAGCCATTGGTGGAATGCTGATGTTCCTGAATCCTATCGCCGGACTGGTTGCGATGGCTATAGGAAAGATTGCGACAGACATTCGCATATCTGAGATCAAGAGTGAGAAGAAATCTCTCCTGGCCAAAATCGAAGGGCTGAAATCTGACATAGATGCGCTGCAGCAGCAGAAGGCGCAGATCAAGATCGAGAAGCAGGAACGCCTCAAGGATTATCTTCAGGCAAAGGATGCCAGGAATGAGTTCCGCGAGGGAATGGATACAATCAAGTCCGAAATACAGCAACTCAAGGAGCAGACCAAGCCGAAGATTGCGTTCGACTTCAAGGCCGCTGCGCAGCGAATATCAACGCCTACAACGACAAGTCTGTACGGTTCTTCCAATGTTGTACAATCGGGAACCCGATTCAACCTGTATTCGTTGGTTATATCAGCGAAAAATAAAGACTCTTTGGAACGAGCCCTCCTTGAAAGGAAAGCCGTCATGGAGCCTCTGAAGGATAACTTCGGTGGGGTGACCGACTTCAGGGTGACTCTTGCCGAAGAAGGCCGCAATACGAAAGCAAGCAACCTTGTCT
>SFPH01000042.1 GCA_004552115.1 Bacteroidales bacterium | reverse complement strand
ACTCCCTGGCCTTTTCACTGTTGATATCCTCCTTGGACAGCAGGTCCACATAGTTGATAATGGAGGTCAGCGGGGTTTTGATGTCGTGGGACACGTTGGTGATCAGCTCCGTTTTGAAATGCTCGCTCTTCATCCGCTCATTCACGGCCCTGCTGATGCCGTCACGGATGCTGTTCAGGTCATTGGCATGGTCCAGCAGGTCGCCGTGCATGTATTTGGTGTCGATGGTATAGTTCATGATCACCGTATATTTCAGAGCGACAAGGTCCAGCCAGCCGCAGCGGCGAGGACGGCCGGTAGTGGCGCCGAACTCGTGTCCTATGCGGCGCAGGGTCTCCCCCGTCTCATCGAAAAGCTCGGTAGGGAAAGGACCGGCACCGACGCGGGTGCAATATGCCTTGAAAATGCCATACACGTTGCCGATGCGGGACGGAGCCACGCCCAGACCGGTGCAGGCGCCCGCGCAAAGCGTATTGGACGAAGTGACGAAAGGATAGGTGCCGAAATCCACGTCCAGAAGCGAGCCCTGGGCGCCCTCGGCGAGTATGGAAGTACCGTCCTGAAGATACTTGTTCACAAGCACCTCATTGTCGATGAAAGTGAAGCGGCGGAGCGCCTCGACGGCCTCGAACCACTTCTGCTCGTAATCGCATATATCGAAATCCGTATATCCCAGATTCGCGATGGTAGCCAGATGGCTAGCCTTCAGCGCGTCGTAGCGGGCACGGAAATCCGCAGCGGAGATGTCGCCGACACGCAGGCCGACACGCGCGATCTTGTCAGTGTAGGCCGGTCCTATGCCCTTGAGGGTGGAGCCGATCTTCGACTTACCCTTGGCGGCCTCGTTCGCAGCGTCGAGTATCCTGTGGGTAGGGAGTATGAGATTGGCGCGCTTGGCAATCTGCAGGCGGGAAGTGCAATCAAGTCCCATTTCTTCGATCTGGGAAATCTCGTCCATCAGAATCACCGGGTCTATGACCACGCCATTGCCGATGATGTTCGTCGCCCCGTCGCGGAAAATGCCGGACGGCACCGTATGGAGGACAAAACTCTTGCCGGCGAAATGAATGGAATGGCCGGCATTCGGTCCGCCCTGGAAACGGGCAACCACGTCATAGTCAGGAGTCAGCACATCAACGACCTTGCCTTTGCCCTCGTCGCCCCACTGCATTCCAAGAACCACGTCAACTTTCTTCATAGTATTGTATTTCAATCAATTATACCTACTTTTTTGAATATATGCCCCACATTGCTGAAATAATACTCGAGCGTGAAGCAGGCTTCGAGTTCCTCAGGGCTGAGCAGCGAGCTCACCTTCGCGTCCGCTTTCAGCAGCGTCAGGTAATCGAGTCCCTCGCTCCACGCCTTCATCGCGATCGGCTGCACCGTGTCGTACGCCTCCTCGCGCACCAGGCCCTTGCCTATCAGCGCGTTCATCACCCTCTGCGCGAAAATGACGCCCTTCGTGCAGTAGATGTTCTTCATCATGTTTTCAGGATATACGACGAGATTGTCGAGTATGCCCATAAAGCGTACGAGCATATAGTCGAGCAGTTCGGTCGCATCCGGCAGTATGATACGCTCCGTACTGGAATGCGATATGTCCCTTTCGTACCAGAGCGCGACGTTCTCGCAGCTGGCGGCCATATATCCGCGCATCACACGTGCGCAGCCGCATATATTCTCGGAACTGATAGGATTGCGTTTGTGCGGCATGGCGCTGGAGCCCTTCTGCCTCGACGGTGGAAGCGATAACTGCCAGTGTAGCAATATAATATGCGTGGCGATCGCGCTGCAGCACCTGAGTCGAGATGGCGGCGCTGTCGATGCCCAGCTTCTCGCAGACGTAGTCCTGTATGAACGGAGGTATATTCGCAAAGTTGCCGACTGCTCCGCTCATCTTGCCGCACTCGACGCCCTTCGCGGCGAACTTGAAACGCTCGACGTTACGCTTCATCTCCTCGTACCAGAGGGCCCACTTGAGGCCGTAGGAAGTGATATCGGCGTGTATGCCGTGGGTACGTCCTATGCACGGGGTGTCCTTGAACTCCAGCGCGCGGCGGCGCAGCACCTCCATGAAATCCTCCAGGTCCTTGAGGAGTATGGCGTTCGCCTGCTTAAGGAGATATCCGTTGGCCGTATCGACCACGTCCGTCGAAGTGAGGCCGTAATGCACCCACTTGCGCTCCTCTCCGAGGGTTTCGCTCACCGCGCGGGTGAAGGCCACCACGTCGTGGCGCGTCGTCTCCTCGATCTCGCGTATGCGCTGGATGGAGAAAGACGCCTTCTCGCGTATCTTCCTGACGTCCTCGGCGGGGATAACCCCCAGCTGCGACCAGGCCTCGTCGGCGAGAATCTCTACCTCCAGGTAGGCGTTGAACTTGTTCTCCTCTGTCCAGATGGCCCTCATGCAAGGGCGGCTGTATCTCTCAATCATATCTATTCAATCAGAATACGTACTTCAGGGCAATGGTCGGGCAGCAATGCGCGCCGGCGGAGAGGAAGTTCGAGCTTATCTCCAGCTCGGTGCCCACGCTCAGGTTGCATTTCTCCATTGCCTTCAGGGAGTTGAAATTGAACCAGAGCTGCGGCTCGCTTATGAATATGAAATCGGTGCCGTCGCCCTCCTTGTCACCCTTCGCGCCAAGCTGCCATGGGCGGTTCTCCATCCAGAAGTCCGCGAAGCCGTTGAAGCTCAGCATGCCCTTGCAAAAGGTCCAGTTCCACACACCGGTGAGCTGGAAATTGTGCATATTCTTGGCATTGCCCGGGATGACCTTGTACATCGCAGTCACAGAACCCGTGAACGACCAGTCCTTGCTGTGGAAGCTGTAGGTCGGTCCGAGCAGGTAGGCATCGTCATAGGACCCGCTGTAACGGTCCAGTCCGCCGTTGTACTCGATGTGGGCCGAGAGACCTTCGACAGGGGTGCCCTTCCAGAAGCAGAGTTCCCTCGATATCTCGAAATAAGCGCCGCGGAACGCCTTGCTCCCCGGTACGAAGTCGAGATCGACGAAGAAGAAATTGCTGCCGAAACGGTCAACGTTGAAATGTTCCACCGTCATTGTCATGGCCTGACGGTTAGAGCCTTCCTTGGAGAGATCCAGACCTCCTTTCTTGCCGCTGTAGATGTTACGGCCGAAATCGTAATGGAGCTGGACATTTGTCTGTGCATTCATTGCCTGGCAACAAAGCAGCAGCGCCGATAGGGATGCTAAAATGCGAAATCTCATAACGGTGTGCAAAAATAAAGAAATACGGCGATAATGCAAAAAATTATAATAGTTTTCCCAGAAGGGAAACGAACTGCAGGACGCTTTCCTTTCCCGGGACCGGGATGTTGATGGATGCCTGCCCGGTAGCGGGATCCTCTTTCACAAGCGCATCGACCAGACGTCTGGCGGATTCGGGCTGTTTCAAAGTCTGCATCAGCCCGCCCAGGAAAGCAACACCTTGATTGATAAGCTCTTCCGCAGAAGGGGTTTCTTCAAGTTTCTCAGTTTCTTCAAGTTTCTCAATAGACTCAAAAGTCTCGAAAGTCGATTCTCGCTCCCTCCCGGCGGCTTCTTCCCCGAAGCCGAGGTCGTTCACCAAAGTCTCCAGCTTATTGTTGTCCAGGAACACCTCGTCCTCGCCGCCATTCAGCACTCCATCGAACAGATCGGTCTTGAACTTGAGCTTCGCAAGCATCTGCTCCTCGATTGTACCTACAGCTACAAGATTGATTACCTGAATCTTGCGTTGCTGGCCTATTCTGTAAATCCTGCCTATACGCTGCTCCAGCACGGCTGGATTCCACGGAAGGTCCAGATTGATGACGTATGACGCCACCTGAAGATTCAAGCCCGTCGCGCCGGCATCTGTCGATAGGAACACGCGGACCGAAGGATCATCGGTAAAGCGGTCCATCAAATCCTTTCTCTTGGCAGAAGGGACTCCTCCGTGCAGATTCGAATAAGCAATCCCTCTATTGTCCAGTTCCGCCGCAATCAGACGCGTCATCCTCTCCCATCCGCTGAATATCACGACCTTGTCATCGCCGGAAGCCACAATGCTATCAAGAATATTCATAGTCTCCTCGACCTTCGTATCGAAGCGGGTCTGCTGGTCAAGGATATAGGTACTGTCGCAAACCATACGCATCTGCGAGAGGAAGGTCAGCAAGCGCTTGCGGTCCGTCTCGCTAAGATAATGCATCTTCCTCCATTTGAGCACGATACGCGCGACGGAAGCCTTGAACTCCTCGTGCATTTCCATCTGCTCGCGCGTCATCGGCACCAACAGGTTCTGGTCCGTACGTCCGGGAAGCTGTATGGACACATCGGCTTTCCTGCGGCGGAGCAGCACGTCGTGAAGCTGTTCCCCGACAGCATTCAAGCCTTTGTAGCCAGTGACCTTGCCCGAGTCGGAACAGATGATATGCTTCTGACGGAATTCATAATAAGGGCCCAGACGATACTGGTCCACCAGCTGGACTATGGAATAAAGTTCTTCCAGTTTGTTCTCCAGCGGCGTTCCGGAAAGCACGACCATATAATCGGAATGAAGCTTTCGGGCAGAGCGGGCAATCTGAGTATCCCAGTTCTTCAGCCGCTGCACCTCATCCATTATAATCATATCCGTCTGGATGCCGCCGGAGGCCTTTACGTCGTTGTTCAACGCATTGTACGAAATAATCTTGAAGAGCCGCGGCTGCCTGTACATCTGACGGCGCATCAGTTGCGTCCCCTCGATTACCAGCGCATCCTCTCCGCAGAAATTCTGTATCTCGCGCTTCCACTGGTATTTGAGAGAGGTCGGGCAGACAACCAGGACAGAACTCACGAAGCCCTCCTTGTGGAGCAACGCGGCCGTTCCGATGGCCTGAATCGTCTTGCCAAGCCCCATTTCATCGGCAATTATGCATCGGCCGGCACGGGCGGCAAACTCAATGCCCTCCCGCTGGTAAAGATAGGGCTTTACGCCCTTGGAAAACACATCCTTCCACCATGTGGGAGATGCAAAAAAATCATCCAGCCGCAAATTGCGGTCTGCCGCATCCATCTGTACAGCAGCCCATTCCATTGCATCATCGTGACAGCGAAAAGGGACTCCCAGCTGCGCGGCATCCCGTATTGCAGGCAAAAGCCTCGGAGCCTCCTGAATCTTCAGACGGCCGTCCCGGGAGAACAAGCCCTTGAAGACAGAACGCAGTTTTCTCCCTTCATCCCCATATACAATCCGCGGACAGGGTTGCGAACTGTAATCCATATAAATCCGCGTAAGGCCCTCTTCGGGTTTGTGGACACACCGGCCTTTGGCAGCAGGAATCCAGGCCGCGACTGCCTCCAGATGCTTGCAGCTGCCGATACGGGAAGTCCTGAAGTCCATACAGGAGCAGCTGTTCAGGGGATGACCTTCCCCATAAAAAGAAACCCGGTATTCGTTCCGGGTCTTTGCATTGCCAACGGTGTACTCTCCCGGAGCTCTCACAGGATCCGCTTCCCTGATGGCAAAATCTTCCTTCTGTGCCTGCTGCCGCCTCAACGTCAGCTGCCATTCCAGGGAACTCATTTCCCCGGGCTTTATGATGTTCGAAATCCGCTTGGCCGGCACGGCCTTCCTTATCCGGGTTTTGGGTTTTTTGTCTTTAGTCATAGAGAGTAAAGCGTCGGTTTTATTCTTTATCGCAAGAATGTCGTCGTCAAAATGTTAATAGTATCAACAAGCCTTTTGTTCTGATTCTCAATCGCATTAAGCGCTACACCATCCAAGCATTCAGGCGGTCATACGCAGCCCTGATGTGCTCCTGCTTGAAGAGATTCTTCTTACGGGCAGACCAATTCTGAATTTCATTGATGGTTTCATCTATGCTTATGCCTGGATGCTCTCGCCTTACATAGGCGACAGATGCCAGGACTTCCAGTGAGTACGCAGACTCATAACCATCTATCAATTTCAGTAGTTGCTTGATGTGCTCAATTTGCTCTGAAGATAAACGATTGTGAACATAATCGCCCACCTCTGCTTTGCGATCATAGTCTAACATTAAAGCCTCAAACGGTTTTGCATCCATCTGCTCAAGTCCATGAATGTACTTTCCATTGACGGCATTCAACAAATGTCCGACACTCACGCTGTAGGGCCCAAACTCCTTCTCTCCCAGAATTTGATAGAAATAGCTCAATTTGTTGGCTACAAACAAACTACAGCGCTCATCATGAACTTCATAGCAGAACAGGGCATATAGCAACATCGCCCTGGCCGGTGTCAAATGAGCCTGAACATTACGGGATTGTTTGGAAAGTAGTGCCGAGACTTCTGCGGATGGTTCATACACAGTAATTTCAACGCCCTCTATAGAAGACAGCGCCTGAGCAATCATCTCCTTAACCACAGCCCAGTCCAGCCCACCGTTACCACAACCAAGCGGCGGAATCGCAATGCTAGTGATCCCATATTCCCCGATAACACGGACAAGAGCACGGAGTCCATCTTCAATGTACTCGTATTGGGAGGGCTGACGCCAATGGACTTTGGTGGGGAAATTAATGATGAGCCTCTCGCCAAGTGCCAAGTTAGAATCTTTGACAACAAGCATTTTGCCTGGAGCCAGCTCGCCTTTTTTACATGCCTCCGCATACACGGTGAAATTGTATGGGAACAATTCCTTAAAGTGCAAAGCAATCCCCTTCCCCATCACACCAACCGTGTTCACGGTGTTGACTAGAGCTTGCGCCTTGGAGGAAAGCAAATCACCTTTTGTATAACTAATCATATCCCCCTGTAATAGTATTCGTATTTCGTATCCACTTTTATCTTGCAGCCGGGACTTGTAATTGTTTCGCTTGGAACTGCAATCATAATCACCGAGAATTGATCCGTAAGAACCTACTCCCAGACCTCTTCAAGACCGGTCTTCCAGGCAGGGAAAGGCGGATTCTTCACAAGCTCGTTATATATGGTCAGCATCTTATTCTTCATTATACCGGCCTTATTAATAACCGAAGGAGACAGGCAAAGAAGCAAAGGAAGCTTGTCGGGCAAAGCCACATTGAGACCGAAACCATGCTCCGCATCCTCTTTCGACATTCCGAAATACATCTCTCCAATCCCGTCCTTATCATCACCCGTCAACACCTCAAACAGAACCGGACAGCACTTCTCAACCTTCGGCAACTGCAACTTCTCATTAGTAATCCTATTCCAATACCTTCCCCAGTTCACAAACAACATCCCGCTCGTAGAGTCAACCCTCTGAAAATTCACAACCAGATAAACACCCGACTTAACCTTGTATATAATCTCCACCAGATCCTTACGCACAGCATAAGTAAACTGAGGACAATCATAACTGAACGTAGCCCCAGCCTTTGTAGAAAACATTCTTCTCATACAGCTCTAAAATACTATAAAACAGCAGTCTGTTTCTGCCATTTTTCAAAAGAAAGATTAAGGTAAACTAACACTACTTTAGTTTTCTTGTCGCCCATCTGTAATCATATTAAGTAGCTCTATATAATGCCCCTCAGAAATTTTTCCAGATTCATAGAGCAAACGGGCCTTCTCTCCGAAATCACCAATCACAAGACCCTCATTACCAGATTCATACAAAGAGAGCTCATATCCGTATTCTCTTGCAGAACCCTTAACTGGAATCGCTTGAAATGCCTTCACCTGACTTTCATTCATAAGTCCTAACTCCTTCAGGCGAAGCAGAAGGTTTGACCTGGAGACCTGAAACATCTGCTCCATTCTGAGTATAGTTGCAAGCTTTATTTTGCTATGGATGATTTCATCTTTATCAATCATAGAAAGAATGCCTTCCCTCGGGAGCAATAAGGCGGATGCAAACATATTGGCATTCTTTTCCTCCCCGGTTGCTACACCCTGACAAATATGAGGAGAAGGATTCTCATCATAGAACAAGTGGTACAATTCATGAGCGATTGTGAAATGCTGACGTCCCCTGGTAGAATTACTGTTGACCAGAATGAACTTCTTTCCACTTTTGGAGCGGCAACTGATTCCATAGGAATTGTCAGACAGAGGTCTGTACATTGTCGTGATATTAAGCTTACGAAGCAGTGTCTTCGCATTAACAGGCTCATACTGGCTCAATCCTATCTCAGAACGAAACTTGCCAGCAAGAGATTCAGCTTCAAGAATGGTCAATTTTTTCATTTCGACAACATTGTATCCATCATCAGCGAATTCTTCACCACGCGTTTAAACGCTGCAATCTGCTCCATATCCGCAGGTGATAGATTATCAACGCGGAATGCCGTAGCAAGCATATCTTCAATGACGCTCTCATTCTCCTCGTATAGCATATATGCATCGCATCCGTACAAATCGGCGAGTTTCTCCATACATGAAAGAGGTAATTCCCTATCTCCAGATTCATAATTTGAGTACGCAGAACGGCCTATGCCCAAGAAAGACGCAACGTTTTCTTGAGTATAATTGCTTGCCTGGCGCAACAGCTTGATGTTTTTAGCTATAATCAGTCTATCTTCCATAACATGTGGCATCTATAGTATTCTGCAATTTTTCCCTCTGCTTCTTCTGGTATGTATCCATATTGATTTTGTGTTTCATTTAATATTTCTATTAGTTCTGATTTTTCT
>SFPH01000041.1 GCA_004552115.1 Bacteroidales bacterium | reverse complement strand
TCGTAGAGAGGCTGGAGATACGGGTCCAGCTTGTCCTTCATGTCTCCGGGCAGGAAACCCAGCCTTTCTCCGGCTTCCACGGCCGGCCGGGTCAGTATTATCCTTTTGATTTCCCTGTTCTTCAATGCCCTGACAGCCAATGCTATGGCGATGTATGTCTTGCCGGTTCCCGCAGGACCTGCGGCAAAAATCAGGTCGCTGTTGAAATATGCCTTGACAAGTTCCTGCTGGGTCTTGTTCCTGGCCCTGACCGGCTTGCCGTCAGTCCCGTGGACAATCACTGCGTCCCCGTTCAGCATGAAGCTTTCGGAATTGTTATCTCCGTCGAAGAGGTCCTCCACGTCAAACTTGGTCAGGTTCATCTTCTGGTGACGCCTTCCTATCAGTTCGCCGAGCTTCGCTGAAAACCGGGCAATCTGCTCCTCGTCGCCTTCCAACATTATCATATTGCCCCTGGCGGCGACCTTCAGCCCCGGAAAATATGTGCAGAATTCATCCAGAATCCTGTTTCCGGCCCCGTAAATCTCCACAGGGTCGATAGCATCAAGCGTAATTGTCTTCTTCATTTCACTGTTTCCTTAATCCGAGACCCCTGTGGTCTCCTTGACATGGGAATATGTCCTTTTCATCTTGTAATAATCGGCCTCGTTCAGCCATTTGTCCCTGCATCCGAGGTAGTCCTTCACCTCGACGGTGGTGTAATTGCCGCTTAACCTTCCCGGGAGGGAGCACCAGGTGTAAGTCACCTCAGGCTCAAGCATTTTCTTGTCCCCCTTGCGGTCGCGGGCAAACTTCAGTGTCACCGCCATGCCTATCTGGGTGTTGGGTGCACTCATATTGGATACCGCATTGCCGATGGAGAAGAATACCGGGCTGCCGCCGATGACGCATGAATCCTGGACCACGTGAGGGTGTGAGCCCACTATAGCGTCAACGCCCCCGGCGATCATCCATTGCGCCAGTTCCATCTGCGAAACTGAATGCCTCAGCTCATATTCATTGCCCCAATGAGGAAGGGCGATAATGAAGTCCGCCATCTTCTCTTCTGCCCTTGCTATCGCTGCGGCAATGTCTTCCCTCCGCATCCTGAAAGTGGCCGGCCAATCTTCCGAAAGATCTCCGACATTGGTTCCGTAAGTGAAGTTGATCAATGCTATATTGAAACCTTTCTTCCTGAGCATCAATGGATAGCGCCTGTTTTTGTCTTCATCGTCCACTGCGCTTCCGGTAAATCTTATCCTGCCGTCGGCCTCCATTTCCCCATAAACGTCAAGTGTCCGTGCCAACCCTCTGAGACCCTTGTCCAGAATATGGTTGTTGGCAGTGAGGAAGACGTCGATCCCGCATTCCGCCGCATATTCCGCATACTGGTCAGGGGCGGAAAACGCAGGGTAGCCGCTGTAAGGTTCTCCAGCCAGGGTGAACTCCATATTTCCGATTGCGAAGTCGGATTCGCGGAGCCTGGCCGACACCCCGGCAAGGAATGGTCCGTAAGGATATTCCATCTGCCTTGAATGCAGCATTATGTCTCCGATTACCGTCAATGTCAATGTGTCCGCCTCCCCGTACAGCGGCTGCGCCTTCCCGACCCGCTCGATCATAAGCGGATGAACGTCCGGATTCCTTGCCGGAATGCACAGAGCCTCGGCTATGGAAAGGAGGCCTGTCAGCAATAATGTGCGGGCGTCTGGAATGCTCATCTGGTCTTGCCCGGATTCTCGTGGAAACGATGCACCACGGTCAATGAGTCATCTTCAAGCCTGATCCTGAGCCATTCCTCAAGTTTCCGGCATTCTTCTTCGGATATTTTTCCGTCGTAATCCGCGATTACCGCGATTCCGTGTCTCAGGGACAGGCTGTCAGCCTGGACTGCGGCGCCCTTTCCGATGAAGATTCCGGTGACTGACGGATACTGGCTCTTTATTTCACGGACTATCCTGGCGTAAGGAATCTCCTCCGACCTGTATGCGGAAAGTTCGTTCTCGAGGTCCGCAATCCTCTTCTCCCTCTTCGAAATCTCCTGATCTGTCCTGGCGTAGATGCCTTTCATCAGGGTCTCGGAAGCATCTCCCTCATTGTCAGAGAGTTTCCTCTCGGAGAATCTGATCTGGCCTTCAGAAATACCATGCCTTTCGGCGGATTCCATCAGCCTGCTCTTCTCGGAGGCCGTCATCGGGTCGCCGGCAATGAAGACCTCCACGCTTCTTCCCTTGCGGGTATTTATCCTGTAATCATAGATATAACCTTTCTCGAGGTTCTTGTTCTCAGCTATGAATGCTTCCACTTCGATCTTGAACTTGTTCTCGCGGATCATGCTCATGGCTGAAAGTATGCTCGGCACGATGAATAGTATTACAATCGCGGTGATCAGGGTCTTCGTCCGTTTCTCCTTCTTGTTGTCCTGAAATTCGATTCCGCTGAAATTCAGGTACTTGACCATAATGTAGGTGGCCAGCACGATGAATATGCAGTTGATGACGAACAGGTACAGCGCCCCGAGGAAATAGTTCAGGCTGCCCGAGGCGATGCCGTATCCCGCGGTGCAGAGGGGAGGCATGAGGGCGGTGGCGATGGCCACTCCGGAAATCACGGTGCCCTTCTCCTTGCGGCTGAGCTCGAAGATGCCGGCAAGTCCGCCGAACAGGGCTATCATCACGTCATATATGGTCGGGTTCGTCCTGGCCAGCAGCTCAGTAGGGTTGGCCAGTTTCAGAGGCGTGACGAGGAAGTATACGGTGGCGGCCACAACGCTTATGGACATCATCACGAGCAGGTTCTTGAATGCAGACTTGATGAGGGCGGTGTCATTGGTCCCGAGTCCGAGCCCTATCCCGATGATCGGGCCCATGAGAGGGGACACGAGCATTGCGCCGATGATCACCGCCGTGGAGTTCACGTTCAGGCCAACGGAGGCGAGCACAATGGCACATACGAGAATCCATACGTTAGGTCCCTTGAAGTAGATGTTGCTGCGGATGCTTTCCGCCGCTTTTTCCGTGTCGATGTGATCCCTGATGTCGGTGATTTCCCGTATCAGGCCGGTTATTTGTCCTATTATCTTCATTTCCATTGAAGTCTGGTCGATTTTTTGCTTGTTGGCTGCTGCAGCAGCACACAAAAATAATAATATTTTGTAAATTTGCGGATATAATGATTCATATTGTATGAAACCGATCCACTTCCTGACTGTTATCCTGCTGGCCGCCCTGTTCTGCACTGGCGGATGCGATGTGTTCCGCAAGTTGGCCGGAAGACCGGCTTCGCCGGAAATAGAAGCGGCCAGGACTGCAATCGAGGCGGAGAGGGCTGCAAGGAGGGCCGATTCCCTGAAGAATGCCTCGCTGATGGAGGCAAAGGCTGATTCCGTTTCTGCGGTCAGGCTGCTGGACAGCCTGCGGGTGAACGTGATAAATTCCTCGGTGATGGGCGGCGTGATTTCTGCCGGCGACGTTCCGGAATATCACATCGTGGTGGGTTCATTCAGGAATATGAAAAATGCGGACGCACTGCTCGAAAAGGTGAAGGCGTCAGGCTATTCCGCATCAATCCTCAGGCTTGGCAACGGATATTCGGCAGTCTCCGCATGCTCTTCAGCCAGTATCGGCGACATTGTGGATGCCTATGTCCGCATCAGTGGCGAAAGTTTCTGTCCGCGGGAAGCCTGGATTCTTAAAAACAGCAATCAGACATTATGAGGAGAACGTTATTTGCGTCTTTGATTCTGGTATTTCTGGTATTTCTGGCATTGCCGGCATTTTCACAATTCAGAACCGGATATTCGGAGCTTGAGGACAGCGACATGGTCAGGACTCTGAGGTCCCATGTCACTTATCTTTCATCACCTGAAATGGAGGGCAGGGCCCCCGGCTCCGAGGGTGAGAAGGCTGCCGCCGGATATGTGCAGTCGGTCCTCGAATCCTATGGCATCGATATTCTCAGCGGCGAGGAAGGGGATATTTTCGGAATCTCCAGGGAAAGTGGCGACACTTTGGTGTCCAGAAATGTTGCAGGATTCGTTCCCGGATATGACAACTCATTGAAAGACAGGTTTATAGTGGTGGGAGCCAGGCTTGACAATCTCGGCACCACTACTCTGGAAGTGGACGGTACTCCAGTTACTCAGGTTTATGCCGGGGCCAATGGAAATGCGTCCGGCCTGGCAATGATGCTGGAATTGGCAAGGATGGTGAGCACCAATTCAATCCTGTTCCGCCGCCCTGTCCTCTTCGTTGCCTTCGGGGCCTCGACGCAGGGTTTTGCAGGTTCCTGGTATTTCCTGAACCGCTCGCTCGGATCAAAGCTCAAAATCGACGCAATGGTCAATCTGGATATGCTGGGTTCCGGCAATTCCGGATTTTTCGCCTATACCTCGTCGAATCCGGACATGAACATGATTGTTTCGCAGGTCAACTCCGATATCCAGCCGGCGACTCCTTCAATAACGGCCAGGGAGTCTTATCCGTCGGATCACAGGTCCTTCTATGCCAAGGAGATACCTTCGGTATTCTTCACTACCGGAATTTATCCAGAGCACGGAACAGTGAGGGATGTGGCGGATTATGTGGAATACGGGCCGATGGAGAGGGAACTGGAATACATTTACAATTTCACCAGGTATCTGGCCAATGTGGAGAATGCCCCTCAGTTCAGGATGGACAAGCCTGTCGTGAAGGGGGACGGCAAGCTGCGCACTTATGACGAGTGCGACCGGAAGCCGGTATTCCTGGGCAATCAGGATGTGAGGATGTTCCTGGTGAAATGGGTTTACCAGTATCTCAAGTATCCGAAAGCGGCTGTCGAGGACGGAATCCAGGGAAGGGTGACTGTCGGATTTACAATCAGGAAGAATGGCAAGGTAACCGATGTCAGGGTACTCCGCAGTGCGCATCCCCTGCTTGATGACGAGGCTGTGAGAGTCGTGGCTGCATCACCTGACTGGAAGCCGGGACGGATCAACGGTACTCCGGTGAACGTGGCGATGTCCGTGGCCGTGGACTTCAAGCTTGAGAAAAAAGGGAAATTCGGCATAAAGAAATAGAATTGATATAAAACAGCATACGATTTATTGTCATGGATTACGATTTCAGGAAAATTGAACAGAAATGGCAGGCCAGATGGGCTGAGCAGAAGACATTCAAGGCGGAGTTGGACCCGGAGAGGCCCAAATACTATGTTCTGGACATGTTCCCCTATCCTTCGGGAGCGGGACTTCACGTCGGACATCCGCTGGGATATATTGCAAGTGACATTTATGCAAGGTACAAGAGGCTGAAGGGTTTCAATGTGCTCCATCCTATGGGATATGACGCATTCGGCCTTCCCGCCGAGCAGTATGCCATCCAGACCGGGCAGCATCCGGAGGTTACCACCACCGTCAATGTGGCCAGATACCGCAGCCAGCTCGACCGCATAGGCTTCTCATACGACTGGGACAGGGAGTTCCGTACCTGCGATCCCGAGTATTACAAATGGACGCAGTGGGCTTTCATAAAGATGTTCAAGAGCTATTATGATACGGCTCTCGACAAGGCCCGTCCGATAGCCGAGCTGGAGGAGCATTTCGCATCGAGGGGAACTGAGGATCTCCATGCTGCCTGCACGAGGGAATTGAACTTCACGGCCGCCGAATGGAACTCGTTCACGCCAAAGCGGAAGTCCGATATCCTTATGAACTACCGTATTGCATATCAGGGTGAAACATCGGTCAACTGGTGTGCGGGACTCGGAACTGTCCTGGCCAATGATGAGGTAAAGGACGGTCTCTCGGTCCGCGGAGGTTTTCCTGTGGAGCAGAAGAAGATGCTTCAGTGGCAGCTCAGGGTATCTGCCTATGCCGGAAGGCTTCTGGACAGCCTCGAGTCCCTCGACTGGACGGATTCCCTCAAGGAAATGCAGAGGAACTGGATTGGCCGCTCCTGCGGTACAGAGGTGGTGTTCAAGACATTTACGGAAGGCAGGGAGAAGGATATCACTATCTTCACCACCAGGGTTGACACTATTTTCGGCGTTACCTTCATGGTACTTGCCCCTGAGAGCGAGCTTGTGCCTGAACTGACTGCTGAAGACAGGAAGGCTGAGGTCGAGGAATATCTCGCATACGTGCGCAAGAAGACCGAGAGGGAGAGGATTGCCGAGACCAGGACTGTAACCGGCGTATTCTCCGGCTCTTATGCTGTGAATCCGCTTACCGGGGAGAAGGTTCCGGTCTGGATTTCAGAGTATGTCCTCTCGGGTTACGGCACCGGTGCCATCATGGCGGTTCCGGCTCACGACAGCAGGGATTATGCATTCGCAAGGAAGTTCGACCTCCCGATCATACCTCTCATCGAGGGCTGCGATGTCAGTGAGCACAGTTTCGATGCCAAGGAGGGAATAATGTGCAACTCCGGTTTCCTGAACGGAATGACGGTAAAGGAGGCCATTCCTGCCGCGATGGACTATGTGGAGGCTCACGGCCTCGGCCACAGGAAGGTCAACTACAGGCTCAGGGATGCCATTTTCTCCCGCCAGAGATATTGGGGCGAGCCTTTCCCTATATATTACAAGGATGGTATACCTACACCTCTCCCATATGAGGAACTGCCGTTGAGACTGCCTGAGATTGACCAGTTCAAGCCGACAGAGACCGGTGAACCGCCGCTTGCCAGGGCCAAGGACTGGACATATAAGGGATATCCTCTCGAGACCAGCACGATGCCGGGTTTTGCAGGTTCAAGCGCATATTATCTGAGGTATATGGATCCTCGCAATGACGAGGCCCTCGTAAGCGCCGATGCAGACAGCATGGACGATCTCATCGTCATGAACGACCCCAGCCTCAATAAATTCCTGTATAAGCTGGTGCCCGGCGGTACGCTGTTCATCAACAGCTCCATC
>SFPH01000311.1 GCA_004552115.1 Bacteroidales bacterium | reverse complement strand
GAATCATTCCCTTGATGTCGGCAGAATGTTTTTCCGCGGTCAATGCCGTAACGAGCCCGCCCTGGCTTGAGCCCAGGACGAAGACATTGTCAGGGTCAACAATGTCGAGCGACCGTATTTGCCCGAGGACAATCTCCAGATCTTCCACCTCGGTGAAAACCGTCATCTCGTCCGTGCTCCTGCCTGTGCTCTTGCTGCTATTGCAGGCTCCGCATAAGTCGAAGCAGTAGGCGGCGTAGCCTTTCCCGGATAGGTATTTGGCATAAGGTGCCATTGCGGCATGGGTGAGGGAGGAACTGTGGGACAGCACTATGACAGGGAGCCTTCCCTCCTTTCCTTCGGGAGTGTACAGCTGTCCGTATATGTCAACTTCTCCGGATTTGCAGTGCAGCTCCGTGACGGTGATTTCAAAAGATTCTCCGGCGCCGCCATTCTCTGGCCCGGAAGGCTTTCCATCTTCGCCAATCCCGGTATCGTCTGTGATTCTTTCCGAACACGAAGTCATTGCGGGGATGGATGCCAGCAATGGCAATGCCGCAGAAATGGCAAAAGCAATTAATCTTTTCATTTGGGCACGTCCGTCGGCAAGACCGGCCAGGCGTTTGGTAGCCACACCCATTACCTTGCCCATATCCGATGGCTTTGAAGCGCCGACTTCGGCTATTATCTTTGACAACTCTGCTTCCAGCTCAGTCTCTGACAGCTGTTTCGGGAGGTACACTTCCATAAATGAAGCTTCCGCCAATTCATTCTCGGCAAGTTCCGGCCTTCCGGCTGCGCTGTACTGCTCTGCGCTTTCCTTGCGCTGCTTGACAAGCTTCTGGATAAGTTTCACTATATCCTGATCAGTGATTTCCCCCGAGGCACCCTCCGATGTCTTTGCGAGAAGAATTGCAGCCTTGATGGCCCTCAAAGATGCCAGGCGCACTGCCTCTTTTGCCTTCATGGCACTTGCCATATCGGCCTGAATTTGTTTCTCAAGTTCCATAATAAAAATAAATTTTAGAACATGCAAATATAATACTTTAGTTCGAGATTCCGGCCGATTATGGCTTGTGCTGCCGATTTCCTCAGAGCATGAGCCTGACCCCGAAGTTCAGGTTCCGCCCCTCGGCCCAGTAGCCCGTGAAGGTGGCGCGGTCGTGCCCGGCTCCGTCCTTGCTGCGCTCAATGTATCTGGCATCCGCAATGTTGTTCGCATTGAGGAACAGGACGATTCCCATTTTCCGGATGTTGCCGGTCCATTTGACTCCGACATTGAACAGATGGTATGACGGAATGCGGTATGAGTCGGCGCGGTCTTCGGGGTCGGTTCGGGAAACCGGATCGAAATCAGCCCAGTAGCGGTCATTCCAGGACCATTCGGCACGGATGTCCAGGCCCGGTGTGAGGCTCAGGCGGACAGATGCCCCGATCTGAGTCTGAGGTGCGTCGCCCACGTGAAGACCGTCCGCATACACATTCACATTGCCCATGGGCTGGAGGGTGGTCGGGTCATATATTGTGGCCGTCACGTCGTTCTTCCAGCGCCAGTCTCCGACCGAAGCGAAGGCGTCGAGTCTGAGGAACCTTTCAGGAGACCACCACAGATCTGCCTCAAAGCCGTAGTGGAAGGCGTCAAGCCCCTTGACCATATATTTTACCGGATCCTCCTCGATAGTGCTGTAGGGCGCGGAAAGGAGGGCCTTGTTCTTCCACAGGGCCGCATATCCGGTAATTTCGGCGCCGAATGTGTTGCAGGCAAGCCTGTATCCGATTTCTCCGAGGGTGTTGCGCTCGTTGCTGATGTCCCTTGAAATCTCATTGTTTCCGTTGGAGAAGAAGACGCTGGCATACGGAACTCTTGAGTAGAATGCGGCATTGGCGTAGAACTTCGAATACCTCCCGAGACGGTAGAGCACGCCACCCTTCACGCTGCCTCCTGCCCGCGAGGCCATGTCGCTCCATTTTTCAGACTCCGTGTAGTTGTAGAGGTCCCAGCGGCGCAGGCAGGTCGCGCTGACCGATGCCCCGAGCGTGAATATCAGCTGCTTCTCATTTCCCGCCTTGTAATGTGCAAGGGCATAGGCAGTGAAATAGTTCTGTATGCGTCCGTTGTGCGTCCTGACATAGTCGCCCACACCCTTTATGGGATTCCGGCCGTTCATTCCCGCAAGGGATTTGCTCTCATAATCCTCATACCAGTAATCAGCGCCGAGAAGGTCGGTGATCCTCTCCTTCTCCCAGGTGTCATAGATCTGCCAATGAATGCCGGCATCGAGGTCGGCCCTGTCTCCGAACTCCTTGACAATGTTTGACTTGAGCCCTGCCTGGATATGGCCGGCAAGGTAATCGGTCATTACGTTACCGGCCCG
>SFPH01000310.1 GCA_004552115.1 Bacteroidales bacterium | reverse complement strand
GCGGAGAAGTTCGAGAACGGCTCGAGGAAGCAGTTCGCGATGAAGTACGATCCGAAGCCTTATGCCCGCGATTTCGAGACTCGAAATCCCTTTCCTTCGAAGGATAGGACGGCATATCCAGATTCCCTCCAGAGAGGTCGCCCCCATTGTAATAAGAGAACTTCCCGTATCTAAGCCTGATGGCGCAGGAGTTCATATTCTCATCGAAAAGATTGATATCCCCGCTGTACATCTTCCTGGTTTTCATCCCCTTGCCAGTCCACAGATTGCGTATCTCGAAGTCGCGGGCATAAGGCTTCGGATCGTACTTCATCGCGAACTGCTTCCTCGAGCCGTTCTCGAACTTCTCCGCCACCATCCCGAGGCTGCGCTGATGCTCGATGAATCTGAAATAATGCTCGATGAAGCCCCTGTCAGCTGCGAGGACCTTCTCCCTGGAAGGGAAATCATAGTCCGGCCAGCCCCTGTCCACAAGCTTGTCGAAATGGATGAGGCTGCCCACGAGCGTAATTCCGGACAATGCATACCCGTCCCTGCCCGGCAATGTGTCCCTCACGCTGCCGATATGGTCGTCATGAAGATGGGTGACCATCGCATAGTCCAATGCGCCCCCTCCCGGCAGTCCTTCCATGAAATGCTTCATATACCTGGCCTGCCACTCCCCCGGCTTCATCGAACCGTCCGGATGCTGCTTGTCCTTGGCCTTGCCATTGTCCCCTGCATCAATCATCATAGTGGTACCGTCCGGCATGATGATGAGGCAGGCGTCCCCCCTTCCCGTCGCAATCGTATGTATATCAAGGAATCCCTCTTCCCAACGGGGAAGCAGGGAGGTGCTCTCCGGACCCGTTTCGCTACTAGGGAACGTGGTTGCGCTCTTTGGACACGCTTCCCAATGAGGAAGCATGGCGATGTCCCGTGGTCCCTCCTCCCAATGCGGAAGGAGTGCAACGTCAGTTGACCCCTCTTCCCAATGAGGAAGCATGGCGATGTCATTTGGTCCATCCACGCAATGCGGAAGCGGTGCTACGTGCTGTGATCCCCCTTCCCTGCCGGAAATCGGTGCTGCGTGCTGTGCGGAAATCGTCAAACTTCCCGCCATGACAATGAAGGCTGCTGCCAGAAATGTTTTCATCTTATCCCAGAAATGTTTTCATCCTGTCCCGGATACGCTCCCATCCCAGCCAGGAAATACTCTTCTCCCGTCCCGGATACGCTCTCATCCCAGCCGGGAAATGCTCCTCTCCTGTCCCGGAACGTTTCCGTCCGACCAAAATCAATTTTGCGAATATAGGAAAAATTCCTGACTCCATTTCATTGATTGACAAGGAAACTGCTCTTCGCTCAGCAAACATCCGCATTATCCTCTCCCCCAAAGCCCCACAACCACGTAGACCACAGCGCAGGTTCACAGATAAATGTCACGAGATCATCATTCAGCAAACATCCCCACAATGCGGTATAACATTTCCACAATGCTCGCCAACCGCTCAACATCTAAAACCGAACCTTCCACGCTGAAGACCCATATCGTGGATGGTTCAATAGAATACAGCCGAACCTTCCACGCCGAAGACCCATATCATGGACGGTTCATGCCTCAGAAGCGAACCCTCCACGCTGAAGGCCCATATCGTGGACGGTTCAATAGAATACAGCCGAACCTTCCACGCCAATCCCCCTTTTCATGGAAGGTTCGCCAGCCTTAAATCCGCATATTACACATGGCAGAGAAAATGCCTTCGTGCAAAACACTGTCAGAGTCTGACCGGAAACATACAATACTCCGAAAAGCTGAATATCCGGACAGGAACTTACCCGAGGCAAAAGTCAAGCGCGAGGAGAGCCCTACGGCGAGATCCCCGCAGCGCTTGATCTTTAGCCGCCGGAGTCCGTATATTCCGGCGGCGGTGCCTTGTCACCATCCGAAGCCCAGTCAACCAGCAATATCCAGCCGCAATGCAATGTCCTGCCTGAAAGCATTGCCTTCGTGCAATTCATCTAGGCAGGGATACCACGCCACATCTATCCACATTGGCTATCCCCTGCCTAGATG